>DASYWB010000480.1:0-9833 GCA_035936495.1 Thermomicrobiales bacterium | reverse complement strand
ACCGATCCGGCCTGCTCAAAGCGCTCCTGCTCGGCGTGGACCTCCCGGTCGCCGGCCGGATGGCCGCTCTCGCGGCGACCTATGCCATTGAGCGGCATGGTCCGCAAGAACATCGATACACCGCGAATACGTTTGTCGAGCGATTCGACAGCACGTTTCCAGATTTCAGTGGTGAGCTGAGGGCCGACCAATTGAGAACAGAGGGTGTAGGCATCCAAGATGCCATGGCTCCAGTGGCCTGATCCGGCGGCGAGCCGGGTCCCTAGTGTGACGCTTAAGAAGCCAGAATGGGAAGGACAGCTAAACGTGGTTACAACAGCGCCAAGTCGCAATTTCGACATCAAGGATCCGTCGCTCGCGGGTGACGGTCGCCGTCGCATCGAGTGGGCCTCGCGCGAGATGCCGGTGCTGGCTCAGATTCGGGAGCGATTCGCCGCCGAGAAGCCCCTCCAGGGCATTCGCATGCTCTGCTGTGCGCACATCACCACGGAGACGGCGAACCTGGCGCTCACGTTTCAAGCGGGCGGGGCCGATGCGGTCCTCTGCGCAAGCAACCCTCTCTCGACGCAAGACGACGTCGCGGCGGCGCTCGTGGACGAAGTTATCCCGGTCTTTGCCATCAAAGGCGAGGACAACGATACGTACTACCGCCACATTCAGAGTGCCCTTGAGCACCGGCCTCAACTCCTCCTGGACGATGGTGCCGACGTCGTCTCGATCCTGCACCGGGATCGCCGCGATCTCCTGCCCGACGTGATCGGCGCCACGGAGGAGACGACGACGGGCGTCCTCCGCGACCGAGCCATGGAACAGGAGGGGATCCTCGCCTTTCCCATCGTCGCGGTCAACGATGCGGACACCAAGCATTTTTTTGACAATCGCTACGGTACCGGTCAGAGCACCATGGACGGGATTCTCCGCGCCACCAACATTCTGATCGCGGGCAAGACGGTCGTCGTCGCCGGCTACGGATGGTGCGGTAAGGGCATCGCGATGCGCGCCAAGGGGTTGGGGGCGCGGGTCATCGTGACCGAGATCGACCCGGTCAGGGCGCTGGAAGCGGCGATGGACGGGTTCATCGTGGCCCCGATGGAGGTCGCGGCCGAGCAGGGCGACCTCTTCATTACCGCGACGGGGAACATCAACGTTATCGACCGGAATCATCTCGAGCGCCTTCGCGATGGGGCGATCGTTGCCAACTCTGGGCATTTCAACTCGGAGATCAACATTAAGGCGATGGAGGAGATGAGTGGCGAGGGTCGCCGCACGCTGCGGCCGTATGTCGAAGAATTCGTCCTCAGCGACAACAAGCGGGTCATCTTGCTGGGCGAAGGCCGCCTCATCAACCTCGCGGCCGCGGAAGGTCACCCCGCGAGCGTGATGGACATGAGTTTCGCGAACCAAGCGCTTGCGGCGGAATACTTGGTCAAGGAAGGCAGCGTTCTGGAGAACAAGGTCTATCCGGTACCAGCGGAGCTAGACAAGGAGATTGCCCGGCTCAAGCTCGCGGCGATGCGCATCGACATTGATACACTCACTGACGAGCAGTCGAGGTATCTCAACTCCTGGGAGTCCGGCACGTAGCGCGATACGATACTGCAAGGGCACGCGGCGACAGATCCGTATGGTTGGGACGTTCCGGTAACAGAGAGGGCGAGACAATGACATCGACATTCGGCTCGTCGGCAAAGACGTTCTTCACGTCCGAGTCGGTGACCGAGGGGCATCCCGATAAGGTCTGCGATCAGATCTCCGATGCCGTCCTCGACGCGGTGATTAAGGATGATCCCGATGCGCACGTCGCGTGCGAGACCGGCACCACCACGGGGCTCATCGTCGTATTCGGTGAAATCACGACGGACACGTATGTCGATATCCCAAGCGTCGTGCGCGATGTTGTGCGGGACATCGGCTACATTCATTCGGCGGACGGGTTCGACGCGCATACCTGTGGCGTGATGGTCTCCATCAAGGAGCAGAGTAAAGAGATCGCGGCAGGCGTCGGCGCGGCGTTGGAGAGCCGGGAGGGGGCAGGCTCGAAGGACCCGTACGATCTCACTGGCGCCGGTGACCAAGGGATGATGATCGGCTACGCCTGCAATGAGACGCCAGAGCTGATGCCGCTGCCGATCTCGCTCGCGCACAAGATTACGCGGCGCCTGGCGGAGATCCGCAAGTCGGAGGAGATCAGCTATCTCAAGCCGGACGGTAAGAGCCAGGTAACGGTTGAATACCGGTACGGGAGGCCGTATCGGGTCGATGCCGTCGTCGTTTCGACGCAACATGCCGATACCGTCTCGAACGACCGAATCCAGCAAGACATCACCCAGCTCGTGATCAAAGACGTGGTTCCAGCCGAGCTGCTCGACGCGGAGACGCACTACTGGGTCAATCCAAGCGGCCGGTTCGTCTTTGGCGGACCGGCGGCGGACGCCGGGCTAACGGGCCGCAAGATCATCGTCGACACGTACGGTGGTATGGCGCGTCACGGCGGCGGCGCCTTCAGCGGCAAAGACCCAACCAAGGTCGATCGATCCGGGGCTTACGCCGCACGCTACGTGGCAAAGAATGTGGTCGCGGCGGGGTTGGCGGAACGATTTGAGCTGCAGATCTCCTACGCGATCGGTAAGTCACACCCGGTCTCTGTCTTTGTTGAGACCTTTGGCACTGGTCAGGTCGATGATGCGGTGATCGAGCGGCTTGTCCGGGAACATTTCGATCTCCGCCCCGGAGCGATCATTGATCAACTCGATCTGCTTCGCCCGATCTACCGGCAGACGGCCACCTACGGCCACTTTGGACGACCGGACCTCGATCTGCCATGGGAGAGGACCGACAAGGCGGAACAGCTCGCGGAAGCCGCGGGTCTTTTGAAAGCGACTCCTGTCGGAGTCGGGGATTAGGCTCCGGCTATCTCAAGAGGAGGTCCGCAGTCCGCGTGGCTGCGGGATAAGGGGATAGGCTCCAGGCTATGTGATAAGCGGTGGACAATCAATCGGTGAGTGACCGGGCGAAAGGGAACATCAATGAAGATGGTCATCGCCATCGTGCAGGACTACGACTGCGACCGATTGTTGACCGCCTTATCGGAGCGGCATATCGGGGCTACCCGCCTGGCCAGTATGGGCGGGTTTCTCCGGACCGGCAATACGACGGTCCTAATGGCGATGAAGGACGACATGGTCATGTGCATGTTAGATGTTCTCCGCGCGACCTGCCAATCGCGGACTGTCACGATGCCAGAATCGGCGGCGGCTGGCCTCGCGGAAGCATTTCCCGCTGGTATCGCTGACGTCACGATCGGCGGGGCGGTCGTCTTCGTGGCGCCCCTGACCTACTTCGAGCGCATCCATGGACGGTGACCGGCGGTACGACGGAGTGGTCAGGCGACCTCCACGGCCGCACCCCGGCGGAGGTCTCCGGGGATGGGCACGATCCTACCTCCTGGCCGGTCGCATCGCGGCTGGAATCTTCCAGGCGACACCAGACGAGCGGCTCTCCGAGCCGTCCGCGTTCACACGCCTTCACGCCGTTGAAGACGGGAGTTTCAATGCCATGGAACGCGCTGGCAACGTGATCCTGACAATGCCGCTCGAATCGTCGGTACACGATGTCGCGCCAACGGACAGGAAGACCAACGGGAGCGAAGCGGAGAACCCGCTCGATTTACCCCGACTGGGTCAACACGCCTGAGCCGCGCCGGGCTTCTCCATCGAGCATCGGGCCGAGCATCTCTTGCATCGCCATGATGTGGCTACAGGTTCCACCCACTCCATGAGAGCGAAACGTGTGGCAACTGCACTCCCATCGCCCGTCATGGAGCGAAACGACATAATCATCATGGCTGCCGTGGAAAGTTGACTCGAGTTTCCCAAGTTGGACGCGTTCCGGCTCTCGCGCGTACCGATGAGCCTTTTCGATCTTGCCGATCATACTGGAGTTCATGGCCTCACTCCTTCTCTCGACGAGGGGCGAACGGCACGGTAGGCAAACTCGCGAGTTCCTGGCTCATCCGCGAAAAGACGAAAGCACCGGACAGGAACAGCCCGGTGCCTCATCACGCGCTTCTCGAATTGACCGGCGAGTGCCCCATACATCCCATCCTTTGCCAGTGGCTTCTAGGCCTTCCGGTATTGAGAAGAGATTTCGCATCGCTCACGAGTGCATGTGGTGAGTATAGCAACCGGCGGGCGTACTGGCTATCCCCCTGTCGCTTCCTGTTTGACAAGCCGTCCATATGGCTGCTAGAGTCACCCTGGAACAATCAAATAGCTCGAATGGCAATGAACGGAACGAGTAGACGCCGAAGACGCGAGAGTTAGCGACCTGGGACGTGGTGCAAGCCCAGGCTCTGGCGGGTGTCGAATGGCTCCGGGAGCCGTGCCCCGAACGGCGATAACCCACTAGGCGGCACCGGAAACCTCACCGTTATCACGAGGCGGCGTATCGGTTCGGATCGCGGACCCGTACGCTTGGAGTGGAGGCTCGCGACGGGCCTCAACGAGGGTGGCACCGCGGGCCTGCTTCAGGCACCCGTCCCTATTTTGGGGACGGGTTTTGTGTTTTTCGGAACCTTGGCGGCCGAAGGGCGGAAATGGAAGCAACGAGATGGTTGCAACGGTGAAGGCGGTCCCAGTCAGAGCCTCCGGCGCGCGAGAAACGCTCCGGCCGTCGCTCGAAGACGTGCGAAGCATTATCGCGAACTGCGATGATTCGCTCCGCACAGTGCCGATCTGGCGAGAGGTCATGGGTGATCTCGAAACCCCCGTTTCCGCGTACCTGAAGGTAGCCGGCGATGGCCTCGGCTTCATCCTAGAGAGCATCGAGCAGGGCGAACGGCTCGGTCGATACTCGTTCATCGGCGCCGACCCGATGGCGCTCCTGACCTTTGGTGACGGGGCGCTCACGATCCAGCGTCAAGGGGACATCGAGACGCGAGACGCGTTCGATCCGCTTGTCGCGCTGCACGAGGTGCTGGCAGATTACCGGGCCGAGCGGGTCGAGGGGCTTCCGCGCTTCCTTGGCGGAGCGGTCGGCTACCTGGCGTATGAGGCCGTGCGCGCGTTTGAGCCGCGGGTGGGTCAGGCGCCGGGCACCGGGCTTGGGATGCCGGACGGACAATTCATGCTGGTCGATAGCCTGCTCGTATTCGACCACCTGGAGCGGACGATCAAGGCGGTCAGCCATGTCCACTTGGATGGCGATTTGCCGCTGGAAGAGGAATACACGCGGGCGGCGGAACGTGTCGATGCCCTCGTGGCGCGTCTGCAATCGCCCGTGCCCCGCCTGCCGCGCGGTGGGGCGCCGATCGCGGTGCCGGTGGCTGACCGGGGTCGGCCGAATACCTCCCCGGAGCAATATCGAGCGATCGTGGAACGCGCCAAGGAGTACATCACCGCCGGGGACATCATCCAAGTCGTGCTATCGCAGCGGGTTGACGTGCCGACGGCGGCCCACCCGTTCACCGTCTACCGCGCGGTCCGGCGTATTAATCCTTCGCCGTACATGTTCTACCTCAACCTGGAAGACTATCAGATCGTCGGGGCGTCGCCCGAGCAATTGGTCCGGCTGGAAGATCGAACGATGACGAATCATCCGATCGCCGGGACGAGGCCCCGAGGCGCGACTCCAGAGGAGGATGACGCGCTGGCCGGAGAACTGGTATCTGACGCGAAGGAACGTGCCGAGCACATCATGCTGGTCGATCTTGGCCGGAATGACGTCGGACGGGTCGCTGAACCGGGCTCGGTGCAGGTGCCGAAACTGATGGAAGTCGAGCGCTTCTCCCACGTCATGCACTTGGTCAGTAATGTCCATGGCACGCTGCGCGATGATCTCAGCGCCCTGGACGCGTTGCGGTCGTGTTTCCCCGCGGGCACCGTCTCGGGGGCGCCGAAGGTCCGGGCGATGGAGATCATCGCCGAGTTGGAGACAGATCGGCGCGGCGCCTACGCCGGCGCCGTCGGATACGTCGATTTCGCGGGCGGGATGGATACGGCTATCGCACTCCGCACGATGATCTATCACGACGGTGTCGCCTCGTTGCAAGCTGGCGGGGGAATCGTCGCGGATAGCACTCCGGAAGGCGAGTACGCCGAGACCTACCACAAGATGCGAGCGTTGCTCCGGGCGATTGAACTTGCCGAGGAGCTTGAAGCCGTGGGTGAACCCGGCGCGGCGGGGGAGGGGGGATAATGATCTTCTTGCTGGATAATTACGATTCGTTCACGTTCAATCTCTATCAGGCGCTCCGAGAGATTGGTAGCGACGTCGAGGTCGAGCGGAATGACAAGGTCAGCGTCGAGCAGGTCGAAGAACGGGTCGCCGCGGGAGAGATCGACCGTATCGTCATCTCCCCGGGTCCGTGTACGCCTCGCGAGGCGGGGATCTCGGTTCCCCTCGTGCAGCGGCTCGGTGGGCGGGTGCCGATCCTTGGTGTCTGTCTCGGCCACCAAGCGGTCGCCGCGGCATTCGGTGGTAAGGTCGTCCGGGCACCGTCTCTAATGCACGGGAAGACGTCGTTGATCCATCATCAGGGGAAGGGCGTCTTCGCCGGGCTGCCCGAGCCGTTCCAGGCCACCCGGTACCATTCGCTGATCGTTGAGCGCGGCTCGCTGCCGGGAACCTTAGAGGTGACGGCCGAAACGGACGACGGCATCATCATGGGCATGAGGCACCGCGAGCTCGACGTCGAAGGCGTTCAATTTCATCCAGAGTCAATTCTGACTCCCGCCGGGAAGGACTTACTCGCGAACTTCGCCCGTCGCTCGGAAGCCGTCGGCCCGGTGTCCGACGAACAGATGGCCACCGCGATCGGATACTAACGGGTTCAGGGTGAGGTGCGGTTCCGACGTGTGGTTGGTGATGCCTAGGAGTGAGCAATGGCAGCGGAGATAGACGGCCAATACGACATCCGGGATGCGATCCGGACGGTCGTCGATGGCAAAGAACTGAGTAAAGACAACGCAATGCGGGCCATGGACGCCATCATGTCGGGCGACGTGAGCGGCGCGCAAATTGGCGCGCTCGTGACCAGCCTGCGGATGCGTGGCGAGACGGTTCAGGAGATCGCCGGATTCGCGGAAGGTATGCGGAAGCACGCGCTCCGGGTGCATGTGAGCAACCACGTCGGGCCGCTGGTCGACACGTGCGGCACGGGTGGCGACGCGTCCGGGACCTTCAATATCTCCACCACGGCGTCATTCGTGATAGCCGGAGCGGGCGTCAAGGTCGCCAAGCATGGTAACCGTGCGATCACCAGCAAATGCGGCTCCGCGGACCTCCTAGAGGGACTCGGTGTCATCGTGGAGCTGACGCCGGATCAGGTCATCCGGTGCATCGAGGAAGTCGGGATCGGGTTCATGTACGCGCCGGCGTTTCATCCAGCCATGCGCTTCGTCGGCCCGGCGCGTCGTGAAATGGGCATTCGGACGGTCTTCAACGTGCTTGGTCCACTGACGAATCCCGCGGGCGCGGGGCATCAATTGATCGGCGTCGGGCATCCGGACATCGCCGGGAAGCTGGCGGACGTCCTGCGGGTCTTGGGCAGCTCCCACGCGGTGTTAGTCCATGCGGAAGATGGGATGGACGAGCTTGGCGTCAGTGGACCTTCGACCGTGACGGAGTATGATGCGCGGCGGGGCGAGGTGCTCACGTATAGCGTTCATCCGCGCGAGTTCGGGCTGATCCCCGGCGACCGGGGCGACATCTCCGGTGGCGACGTGGGGCAGAATGTCGAGTTCACGCGTCGGATATTGCAGGGCGAAGACGGCCCGCGGCGTTCGGTCACGTTGCTCAATGCCGGAGCCGGTCTGTACGCGGCTGATGCCGTGGAGAGCTTCGCGGATGGGATCGCCATGGCGACGCGGGCGTTGGATTCCGGCGCGGCGTTGGAAAAGCTGGAGGCGCTCGCCGCTCTGACACAAGAGATGGTGGCGGCTCCGGCCGAGGTGGTTCAGGCATGAGTAGCGGCGTGGCGGTCGCCACCGGGACGATCCTCGACCGTATCCTCGCGCGCACCTTCGAGGACGTGGCGCTGCGCAAGAGCGGAATGTCGCTATCAGAGCTTGCAGCGCGGGCTGATGCCCAGCCCACCCCGCTGAGCCTGCGGGATGCGATCACCCGCTCGGTGCCCGCGGTCATCGCGGAGATCAAGCGTGGGTCGCCGTCCAAGGGCGTATTTCCGGTCGATGTTGACCCGCCGGACGTGGCGCGCGCCTACCTAGAGGGTGGCGCGGCGGCATTGTCGGTCCTGACGGATCAACCGTTCTTCGGCGGATCCCTGGCTGATCTGGAAGCGGTCGCGCGCGTTGCGCACGGGTACGCCTGGCCAGCCCCGGTTCTTCGCAAGGACTTCATCCTCGACCGCTTCCAGCTCCTTGAAGCACGAGCGCACGGTGCCGATGCAGTCCTGCTCATCGTCGCCGCCCTAGGGGACGGAGCCTTGGACACTCTGTTCACCGAGGCGACACGTCTCGGAATGGACGTGCTGGTAGAGGTGCACGATGAAGCTGAGTTGGAGCGCGCTCTCCGTGTTGGTGCGACGCTGGTTGGCGTCAATAACCGTGATCTGAAGACGTTCGCGGTCGATCTTTCCGTAACCGAACGCATCGCACGTGAGGTCCCGTCTCATGTGGTGCTCGTTAGCGAGAGCGGCATCAGCGGGAGATTCGATGTCGAACGGGTGCACCAGGCTGGCGCGCACGCAGTGCTGGTCGGCGAATCACTGGTCCTCAGCGAAGATAGAACCGCTGCCGTGCGCGCCTTGGTAGGGACATGAGCAGTGGAATGACCGCGAGCAGCAACCAGGACCAGGATGTGATCCCTCCAGGTGGTGTCAAGATCTGTGGCATTCGGGAGCCGCGGCATGCCCTGGCCGCCGTCGAGGCGGGCGCGGATATGCTGGGATTCGTCTTCGCGCCGAGCCGGCGCCAGGTGACGGCCGAATCCGCGATGGCTTGCATCGAGGCGATCCGTGGCGCAAACGTGACGGTGGTCGGACTCTTCGTCAATGCCGGTGCTGAGACGATCAATCGCGCTGCTGAGCGGTTAGGCCTGGACGCCGTCCAACTCCACGGCGATGTTTCTCCGGACCTCATGCGAGCGATCGACCGGCCGGTGATCCGGGCCATCAACACCAGTCCGAGCGCTTCACTTTCTGACGTACATGCGCTTCTGCCAAACGAGCATGAGCCGTCTCCGGTCGCCTTCCAGATCGACGGGTTCGCACCTGGCGCCCGTGGCGGGACTGGGGTGCTGGCAGACTGGTCCCTGGCGGCCGCGCTCGCGCCGCGTGTGCCGCTGGTGTTGGCCGGTGGTCTGACCTCCGAGAACGTGAGTGAGGCGATCAGGAGGGTTGCGCCACGCGCGGTTGATGTCAGCAGCGGCGTGGAGACGGACGGCGTCAAGGACGAGGCCAAGATTCACCAGTTTGTCGAGGCGGCTAAGCGAGCATTTGCCACGTCATTTGCTAGCGTGGTGAAACACGACCCCTAAAGCCGGTTTATTGGGTTCAGTATCGGGGTTTCCACCCCACTCGGCACCGGTCGCCACCGCTCATTGCGACATCCTCGATCTGAATTCGGCATTACGCGGACCTCTCCGCGGTCTCAACTGGATGCGACCCAGGCTGATCGGCGGTCGCGAATGGTGTTCACCACCTGGCCGCTCTGTTCCAGATGCGAAAGCGCCGCGTAGATCGTTGGCTGAATCAAATAGTAGACGGCCGCTTCATGCGGATCAGCTTCGAATGCTTGCAACATGTCGACCATGAGATCGTCCATCGTGCGCGGCTCGCTCAGTGACTTCAGGATCGCGTCAAGGAGCCGGGTGAC
>DASYWB010000479.1:0-2871 GCA_035936495.1 Thermomicrobiales bacterium | reverse complement strand
CTGCCGGTCTTCTGTGCCTCCGTCCACCCCTCGGCAAGCGGCCGCGAGCTCGTCGCCGTGGACTATGACCAGCCGATCAACATGGCAGGTGTCTATCTGCTGCCCGGCGACATCCTCCTCGCCGACGACGAAGGCGTCATCGCCATGCCGCTTGATCTCGCCGAATACGTGGCGGCGCATGGTCCCGGGAAAGAACATTTGGAGGAGTGGATCCGCGAGAAGATTGCCGCCGGCGGCTCCGTCCACGACTATTACCCGCCGTCGCCGGAAAAGGCGGCCGAGTACACGCGGGAGACCGGCCGCGAGATCGAGCCGGAAGTGCCGGCCTCGCCTCCACCTACTGGAAGGAGCTGAGATCCGTGAAGATTACCGACATCCGTACCGCCGAGATCAAGGGGCATGGCTACTCCACCTATGTCCGCATCTTCACTGATGAAGGGCTGATCGGGAACGGCGAGTGCATCCACGGCGGGGAAGGCGCCCCCGCGATGGTCCATGCCTTGAAGCAGTACATCGTCGGCGAGGATCCGCGCAACGTCGACATGCTCTTCGAGAAGATGCGTCGCGCACGGCTCTTCGACGGCGCGATGGCCGGCGCCACTGTCACCGCGATGACCGGTATCGAGATTGCCTTATGGGATCTCACGGGCAAGGCGCTCGGTCTGCCCGTCTACCAGTTGCTCGGCGGCAAGTTCCGCGACACGATCCGGCTCTACTGCGATAGCCACGCCGGTGCCGACTTCTCGCCGGGGGCCTACGCTGAGCGGGCGCGAGAAGTCGTCGAGCTTGGCTTCGACGCGCTCAAGTTCGACGTTGACGAGACGGAAGCCGGCTATCGGAACGACCGGTGGAATTGGCATGCTTCCGGCCCCGAGATCGACTGGATGGTCGAGCGCGTCGCCGCCGTCCGCGAGGCGGTCGGGCCGAACATCGATCTCGCCATCGACATGCACGGGCGCTACGACATCGCGAGTGGCATCGCGGTCGCCCGGGCGATGGAGCCCTTCAAGCTCCTCTGGTTGGAGGAGCCCGTGCCGCCGGAAAACATTGCCGCGATGCGGGAGGTCAAGCGCGCCTCACCCGTGCCACTCTGCACCGGCGAGAACCTGTATCTCCGATGGGGCTTTCGTGATCTGCTCGAACAGCAGGCGGCGGACTACATCATGCCCGACATTCCTAAGTGCGGCGGCCTCTCCGAGTGCCGTAAGATCGCCAATATGGCCGAGGTCTATTACGTTCCACTCGCGCCGCACAACGTCTGTGGCCCCCTTGGCACCATGGCCTCGGCTCACGTCTGCGCCTCCATCCCCAACTTCCTCGTCATGGAATGGCACTGGATCGATTACCCCGGCTGGGAAGACCTCACGATCCAGGATCAGCCCGTCATCCAAAACGGCCACGTCGTCCTCACCGACAAGCCCGGCATCGGCCTCGAAGTCAACGACGAAGTCGCCCGGACCTTCATTCGCCCCGGCACCGAATACTTCGGCGAACGGCCATGAGGACAGTTTGGATCGCATGCCTTTACGGTGGGGCGGTGACGTGAGTTAAGAGGGGCGCGGGGAACAATCGAGAACGAGGAGACTTCGGGAGCAGGACGATGGCGACCGCGCGTGGGCATTGCGCGGGTTGCATGAGCAGTCCCAGCCGGTGCGCGAAGAGATTCGAGAACGGGGTCTGACCGAAGAGGAAATCAACGCGGACGTTGATGAGGCAATGCGCGCGGTACGCGGCGTTCATGAAGAGCTGGCTCTTCGGAGAGGGACAAACATGGCGATCAACACAGTCGGACTGCTGAGCCCCGGCGACATGGGGCATACCGTGGGCGGCGTGCTGCACAAGAACGGCCTTCGGGTGCTGACCTGTCTGGAAGGCCGGAGCGTACGCTCTCGCGCGTTGGCGGCAGAAGCCGGCTTCGAGGACATGGCCAGCCTGAATGAGCTTGTCGAAGAAGCGGACGTTTTTCTCTCCATTCTGGTCCCGTCAGCCGCGGTTGAGTTGGCGACCAAGGTCGCGGCCGCGATCCGCGAGACCGGTGCCGACCTGCTCTACGCGGATTGCAACGCGATCGCTCCCCAAACCGTCCGGAAGGTAGGTGACGTTATCATGACAGCCGGTGGACGGTTCGCTGACGTCGGCATCATCGGGCCACCACCTAAGAAGCCCGGCACCCGGTTCTACGCGTCCGGGCCGGGCGCCACGGAGTTTGCCGAGCTAAGCAGCTTCGGTCTCGATATCCCGGTGCTGGGCGATGAGATCGGCCAGGCCTCCGGGCTGAAGATGTGCTACGGCGCGATGACCAAGGGATTGCAGGCGCTCTCCACGGAGTTGCTGGTGGCCGCCCGAGCCATGGGGCTGGAGGACACGCTCAGGGCGGAACAACGCGAGACGATTCCTGAGGTCTTCGGCTGGGTCGAAAAGTCACTTCCGATCATGCCGCCCAAGGCCTACCGCTGGGTCCCCGAGATGGAGGAGATTGCCGCGTGTTTCGCCGATCTCGGCCTGACTCCCGGCATCTTCAATGGCGCGGCCGACCTCTACCGCTTCGTCGCTGGTACCCCCATCGGCCATGAGTCACCTGAGACCCGTGACCCGAGTCGCGACCTTGACGGCGTCATCGCCGCCCTCACCGACGCGCTCGTGGAGCGAGCCGCAAGAGTCGGATAACCACGTCGGCGAGAACATGCGCATACGCTCGTAATAGCGGTGGGAAACCGGGCGCCGGGGATGTGTCATCGCCTGCTAGAGTTGTCCCTGCCGATCGCTGGCTCGTGGTGTCACCAGAGGGAACGGAGGCCGGACGGCCATGAACACGACCCCGCGGAAGCCGACCGTCCGTGAGACCTCGCGGACCGAGCGCGAGCAGATGGT
>DASYWB010000478.1:0-2327 GCA_035936495.1 Thermomicrobiales bacterium | reverse complement strand
GAAACGCAAGATACGTCCCATGCGCCTATCACCCGTGCGAATCACCGTACAGCGCGAAGCCTACCTGCCCCGGCTCGTTCGCAGACCTGGACTCGCTTCTTGTCCAGTGCGCTATGGCCACGCCGCCGGGTAGACTGCCTGGATGAGGCTCTCGCTCCATACGCTCCGGTGCTACCTCAGATCAGGGGGGAGGTCCACGATCTTGGGCGGCATCACGCTCGCCCTCCTGATTCTCACCGCTTGCGAGACCGCCCCCACTGATCCGGTCGACCCGACGTCCGAATTGGCAGGGCCCTCGCCAACCGCCGGGCGCGCGGGAACCTCCGCACTTGTGACGGCGGAGGTCATCGCGATCGTCGACGGCGACACGATCCGTGTTCTCGTCGATGGACGGGAGGAGCCGGTGCGCCTAATTGGGGTCAACGCGCCGGAAACCGGTGGCCCGTACCGGGACCGAGAATGTTACGGGAAGGAAGCGGCCGATCTCGTCCGCGAGTTCGTCCCGATCGGCAGCACCGTGCAATTGGAGCGGGATCAGACTGACCGCGACCGATACGACCGCCTGCTCCGGTATGTGTGGTTGCCGCGAGCCGGTGGAGAGCCGGTCTTGCTCAACGAGGTGCTGGTCGCCGGGGGTGCCGCGCGGGCACGGTCGTATCCTCCGGATACCACGTACCAGACAATCCTCAGGGACGCCGAAGCGACGGCTATCAGCCGGGAGGCGGGTCAGTGGGATCAATGCACACGCGGACGAGGTGGCTGACGCGGCAACGATCCTGCGCTTTTCCGGCCATGCGATTGGCTGGAGGTACGGGTCTTTGCCGATGAACCCCTTCTCGCAAATCGGAGAGTGGATCACCGATCTGATGCATCAGATGGGGTTGCCTGGCGTCGCATTCCTCGTCGCGCTCGAGAAAGTGTTTCCGCCTATTCCTTCGGAGTTGATCTTACCCTTGGCCGGTTACCTGGCTGGCCGGGGGCGGATGTCGCTCCCCGGCGTGATCATCGCCGCGACTATTGGATCGGTTGCCGGGGCGCTCATCCTCTACGGGGTCGCAGCCCGCCTCGGGGAAGAGCGAGCACGCGTGTTCGCTCGACACTACGGTCGCTGGCTCCGGATTAGCGACAGAGACCTCGACCGGGCAGGTGACTGGTTTGACCGTTACGGGGACCGCGCCGTGCTGATTGGCCCGCTGATCCCGGTGATTCGTAGCGCCGTCTCACTCCCGGCCGGTTTTCGCGGGATGCCGGTCTGGAAATTCACCGGCTACACCGCCATTGGCAGCGCCGTCTGGAACAGCATCCTCATCGGCCTCGGCTGGTGGCTGGGAGACCGCTGGCAGCTCGTTGAGGAGTACACGGGGTACTTCAGTTACGCCGTGCTTGCCCTCATCGTCGCCGGCCTCGGCTGGTTCATCTGGCGGCGGCGCTCGGGATCCTGAGAGCGTGGAGCACCCTGGCCGTTGTAGCGGTAGGTGAAGATTAGGGAGACGACGGCCCATGAGGTTAAGACGGACAGGTAGTGGAATGTGCGGAAAAGGCTCACGCCTGCCGCAGCCCGTCGAGCAACAGCGCGAGTCCCAGACCGACCACCATCTGCCCTGGGCGCTAGATGAGAGCGGTGTCAACATCACGGCTCAGTGGCGCAATCCTGGGCAGTGCGGATCACCGTCGTAGAGGGAGGATCGTCGATCCAATTCAGGCTTGCGTGCGCAGCCGGGGGTTGCCGACCTCGTCGAGGCCCAGGTGGACGAGGTAGAGGGCCAGGAAGAGCACGATGAGGGTGAGTACCGGCGTCAGCCACCACCACCACAGATTCTGGAAGACAGCGCCGTTGAGCAAAGCCCAGTAGATCATCGTTCCCAGCGTCATCTCCCGCTGCGGCCCGAGGCCGAGGATGGAGAGACCGGACTCGGCCAGGATGGCAGCGATGAAGGCGTTGAGGAAGTTAGCGCCCAGCCAGGTCAGCATGTGAGGCAAGAGCTCGCGAACTACGATCTCCAGGTCCGACATGCCGGACAGGCGCGCTACCCGAACGAACGGGCGCTCCTTCAAACTCAGAGCCTGTGACCGGACGGCGCGGGCCGGCCAGGCCCAGGCGAACATGCCGATGATGAGGGCCATTGAGGTAACGCCGACACCTCTCAACAGCGAGGCGATCAGGATGAGGAAGAGGAGAGAGGGCACGGAAAGGAAGACGTCGATCAGCACCCTCAGGACGGCGTCGACCTTCCCGCCGAAGTAGCCGCTGACCAGGCCAAGGATGGCACCGATCGCGGTGCCGAGCGTGGCCGCGATCAGCCCTACCAGCATGGAGTTGGGTCTGT
>DASYWB010000477.1:0-8487 GCA_035936495.1 Thermomicrobiales bacterium | reverse complement strand
TGAGTGTGCTCCTGATTCGCCGCGGTCAGACGATGATCACCGCGCCCAGTTACGAGGAACGGATCCAGACGGGTGATGAGCTGGTTCTGGCCGGTTCAGATGCCGCCATCGATGCCTTCGCTAGCTCGGATCAGGAAGAGCACGAAACGTGAGCACGCGCGCCCGGCCCGGAGGCATGCCGAACCGTGTCATCCGGCGCCAGCCGCGACCGACCCGGATCCTCGCCTGTCCGGAACCCATGGAACAACCCAAGGTCCACGGAGTCGGCCACTACGCCAGGCGGTTCGTGGCGGCGCTGGCGGGGCTGATCCTCGTCGGCGCGGGGTTGCTGATGCTGCCCTGGGCGACCGAATCGGGCGAAGCCACGGCGCCGATCGACGCATTGTTCACGGCCGTCTCCGCGGCTACCGTGACCGGCCTGGTGACGGTCGACACCGCGGACCATTGGAGCTTCTTCGGCGAGGCTATCATCCTGCTGCTGATTCAAGTTGGTGGTCTTGGGTTCATGGTCGGCGCCAGCTTGGCGCTGCTCGTGCTGCGGCGGGAGGTTGGCTTGCGGGAGACGCTGCTGATGCAGGCCGGCGGACCGACGCTGTCGCTCCGGGAAGCGATCGACCTCTCGGGGCGAATCGTGCGCTACACCTTCATCCTCGAGGGTATTGGCGCGTTACTCCTCACCACCCGGTTTGCCGCTGACATGGCAATCGGGCAGGCGATCTGGAAGGGGCTCTTTTACGCGGTCTCCGCGTTCTGCAACGCGGGATTCGATCTGCAAGGAGGCTTCCTTTCCC
This sequence comes from Thermomicrobiales bacterium, assembly GCA_035936495.1. Lineage (GTDB taxonomy): Bacteria > Chloroflexota > Chloroflexia > Thermomicrobiales > UBA6265 > DASYWB01. The sequence continues at coordinate 7,696 of DASYWB010000477.1, read as the reverse complement.
TGATTCCGTACCGGACATCCATCTGGATCAATGCCGTGATGATCGTGTTGATCCAGGCGGGTGCGCTGTCGTACATCGTCTTCTCAGACGTGGTGAGCAAGCGTGGCTGGCGACGTTTCAGTTTAGATACGAAGATGATCTTGGTCGTCAACGGGGTTTTGCTGCTAATGGGCATGCTGGTGATGCTCGGTATCGAGTGGAACGACTCGTTGGCGGAGATGCCGGTCTGGGCCCGTCCGGTTGCGGCGCTCTTCCAGAGCGTCTCGGCGCGAACGGCAGGATTCGCCACGGTCAACGTCGGCGATTTCCAGATGGCGACGTTGTTCATCTGGCTTGTCCTGATGGGGATCGGCGGGGCGCCGGGTTCGACTGCCGGAGGCGTGAAGATGACGACGGTCGGCGTGGTCGCGGCGGCGGTCGGCTCGACGCTCCGTGGTCAGACCGAGCCGCAGGTCTTTGGCCGGCGGTTGCCGGTGTCACTCGTCTTCCGGGCGATGGCGGTGATCGTGCTCTTCGTCATCCTGCACTTCGTGGCCACCCTGCTGCTGGTATTTGTGCAGAACCTGCAGGCCGAGGGGAGCGTCAGCTTCATCGCGTTAATGTTCGAGGCGATGAGCGCCTTGGCGACGGTCGGCCTCTCGACGGGTGTGACGCCGGATCTCTCGAGCGCGGGCAAGCTCGTCCTCTGTGCGACGATGTTCATCGGCCGTCTGGGCCCCCTGACCGCGACGTACGCCCTCCAGCGCCGCCAGCACCAGCCTCGCTACCGATTCCCGGAGACGGCGGTACGGATCGGGTAGGGACGCGCGAACCCGGCATGAATGTTGCACGACATGCCTGAAAAAGCCCGAGGATACCCTACTTCGTGATACCATACACAAGCAGAATCGACACTCAAGAGGCTTAGTGAGTGAGGTCTGCGGGACAGCGGGTGAGCCCGTGCGATTGACCACAAACGGGCGTCAATACGAGCAAAACGGGTACGGGAAGGATATGGCGGTGGAGCCGCAAATCTTCGGAGAAAACTGGCTCATCGTTGGCCTGATGACGGTCTCCGCCTTCGCCATCGGCATGACGTTGCTGCTGCTCAATTGGGTGGTGGCGCCGAAGAAGCCATCGGCAGCCAAATCAGCGCCCTACGAGAGCGGCATGCCGGATATCACGCCGGTCCGGCCCCGGTACACGCCACGCTTCTACGTGGTGGCGATGCTGTTCGTGATCTTTGACATCGAGGCGATCTTCATCTTTCCCTGGGCCGTGGTCTTCGATGATCTCGGGATGTACGGGTTTATCGCCATGGTCGTCTTCATCTTTCTCCTATTCGACGGTTACGTCTACGCTTGGAAGAAGGGGGCATTGGAATGGGTCTAATTGACGACCGCTTTGACAAGAACGTCTTCGTCACCTCGCTCGACTTCGTGTTCAACTGGGCACGGCGGTCTTCACTCTGGTGGCTTCAGTTTGGTCTCGCCTGCTGCGCGATCGAGATGATTCACGCATCCATGAGCCGGTTCGACCTTGCCGAGCGGTTTGGGATGCTCTATCGCGCTTCGCCCCGCCAGGCTGACATGATGATCATTGCTGGGACCGTGACCAAGAAGATGGCGCCGGTCGTCCGCACGCTCTACGACCAGATGCCTGAGCCGAAGTGGGTCATCTCGATGGGGAGCTGCGCGAACGTCGGCGGCCCCTACGACACCTACGCGGTGCTCCAGGGTGTTGATCAGGTCATCCCGGTCGACGTCTACGTGCCCGGTTGCCCGCCGACGCCGGAGGCGCTCTACTTCGGCGTCCTCCAGCTCCAGAACAAGGTGATCAAGTACGAGACGATGGCGAAGAAGCAGGGGCTTGACGCGGCCGAGGAGCAGCGCCGGACGGATCGCTCGGAAGCGATGGCCCTGCAGCGGTAGGCGGCAAGGCGAGTATAGAGCGCAGTCATGTCGTGAGGCGGTTGGTCGAGGCTCGTATCTAAACGATCTAAACCGACGAAGCTTAGTGGCCGAGAGGATGCATCAGGTGAGCGACGAGAGGTTGCCCAAGGCGGCGCAGGATCAGGATCGTCCGCGGGAGACCTCCCGAGCCGTGGCGGGCGAGGGACCACCGCGCACCGCGAGTCAGCATGCCTCGGCATCCCAGACGCCGGATGCTGACGTCAAGAACACCGTCGAGGGATCGGCGCCGAACGCTGACCCGATGGGGACCGCCAACGCCACCGCCGCGCCAGAGAACCCCCAAGCCGGCGGCAGTCAGACCGAGCTGACGGCAACCCAGGAAGGGGTTGCTTCGGCGGAAGCACCGCTGGCTAACGTCGACGCCATGCGCGACCGAATGGACCTCGCCGGGACCGCCGAGACTGACCCGTGGGGCCGGGCCGCCTACGTTGACCCCGACGTCGAGAAGCATCCGGTTGTGCGGGCACTGCGCGCGCAGTTCCCGGAGACGATCGTCGATATCGTGCGGTTTCGTGACGAGACGACGATTCACGTGCGGGCCGAAGCGTTGCGGGATATTTGCCTCTTCCTGCGCGATCATCCGCACATCGCGCTCAACTTCCTGACCGATATCACTGCCATCGACATGCTCCGGCTGCGCGAGGAGCCGCGATTTGACGTGGTGGTGCTGCTTTACTCACTGCCAAACCGTGTGCGGGTGCGGCTCAAGGCCGGGGTCAACGACGGCCAGGCCGTGCCATCTTTGGTGCCTCTCTGGAATGGCGCGAACTGGCCCGAACGTGAGTGCTACGACATGTTCGGGATCATCTTCGACGGGCACCCCAACCTACGCCGGATGCTCCTGCCGGACGATTGGGAGGAAGGCCACCCACTCCGTAAAGACTATCCACTGCGAGGCTGGAGCGAGTTCCCGATCTACAACACCGAACGCACCGTGCCGCGCGGTCGCACGCGCTGGACGGGCAGGGGGCCGAGCTAACGATGAGGACAGTGACAAACCGCGCAAGCCGTGATACCGAATCGGCCACGGACACGTTTGTCGAGAGCAGCTTCGCCGTCCACGAGAATGCCCCCACGACGGGGACATTGATGGTCGAAGATGAGCACGTGCTCGATTCCGGTGAGCGTGAGCTGACGCTGAACATGGGGCCGCAACACCCCAGCACGCACGGGGTGATGCGGGTGCTGCTGCGGCTCGACGGTGAGGTCGTCACCGAGTGTGACCCGATCATTGGGTATCTCCACCGGGGGACCGAGAAGCTCGGCGAGCATCACCGCTACGCTCAAGTTGTTCCCTGGACGGATCGCACGGACTATGTCGCCGCGCCCATGAACAACTTGGGCTGCGTGCTGGCGATTGAGAAGCTCTGTGGGGTCAGCGCGCCGGAGCGAGCCCAATACTGGCGCGTCATCATGTCCGAGCTGGCCCGCATTGCCTCGCACCTCGTCTGGTTGGGAACGCACGCCCTGGACATCGGCGCGCTCTCGATGTCGCTCTATTGTTTCCGTGAGCGCGAGATCATCCTTGATATCTTCGAGGCGTTCTGTGGTGCCCGGATTACCACGAATATGATGGAGATCGGCGGGTTCTCGCGACCGATCCCCAATGGCTTGGTCGAGCAGATCCGCGCCTTCCTCGCGATCTTCCCGGAGCGTCAGCAGGAGTATGAGCAGCTGCTTTCGGCCAACCCGATCTGGCAGGCGCGGACCAAGGGAGTCGGCGTCATCACACCGGAGGCGGCGATTTCCTACTCGCTCACCGGCGCCTGCTTGCGCGCGTCGGGGGTCAACTACGATGTCCGTAAGGCGTTGCCCTACTGCATCTACGACCGCCTGGACTTCGAGGTGCCACTCGGACAGCATGGTGATACCTACGACCGCTACCTCGTCCGGATGGAAGAGATGCGGCAGACGATCAAGATCGTCAGTCAGGCGCTAGACGCCGTCGTCCCCATGGATGCGCCGCTGATGGCCTACGAGTCGGCGTATGTGATCCCGCCCCACAAGGGAACGCTGACGACGGCCGAGGACATGCAGCGCCACTTCATCTGGGTCATCAAAGGCTTTTCACCTCCCGTTGGAGAAGCCTACGCGGCGGTTGAGGGTCCGAAGGGAGAGATGGGGCACTACTTCGTCTCGGACGGCTCGCCGATACCCTATCGCTTCCGTATCCGTGCCCCAGACTTTTACAACCTTGCCGTGCTACCTCACATGGCAACGGGGGCCATGCTCGCCGATGTCGTCGCGCTGATCGGGACGATCGATATCGTGCTCGGGTCGGTGGACCGGTAGGCGGCAAGGCGGGAAGACGGCAAGGAGTCCCTACCTAGCCGCTCGGAAGGGCTAGCGTAAGGAGAGGCGAATGGTCACCACGGCACCAGCGGTCAACACCCCGGTTCAGCAGATCGTCCTCGATCACGTGAGCTGGAAAACGTACGAGAGCCTCCTGGCCGACTACGTTGATCGCAGCGTGCCGCACTTCACCTACGACCGGGGGAAGCTGGAGATCGTGAGCCCATCAATTCCGCATGAAACGGATAATCAGACTCTTGGCTTACTCATCGAACTCGTGGCGGCAGAGTGGGAAACGAACACCCGCAATGTCGGGTCGGCCACGTTCAGACGGAAGGACCTCCAACGCGGATTTGAAGCGGATATGACCTTCTACATCCAGCACGAAGGACAGGTAAGGGATAAGCAACGGATCGATCTGTCGGTAGACCCTCCGCCCGATCTACTCATCGAAATTGAGGTTACCAACCCGGCGATCGCCAAGCTCCCAATCTACGCTGAAATAGGTGTGCCCGAGGTCTGGCGCATCGATGGAGACCGGGTCATGGTCCTTGCGCTTGACGCTGGCGAATACCGGGAATCCGCTCAAAGCGTCTCGTTGGCGCCGTTGGACGGGGACGTCCTGACTCGCTTCCTAGCGGAGAGCCGGACGATGCCGCGCACGGGGTGGATACGCGCGGTGCGGGCGTGGGCGTTAGGGCAGGCGGCGGCGCGGGACTCAACGAGGTAACCCGAGGCGCCCGGGAAGGAGAGCGGCATGGTTAGCTCAGCACCGGTAGCTAATATCCCGGTCCAGCAGATCCTGTTACGCAACGTGAGTTGGGAATCCTACGAAAGCCTCCTGGCCGACCACGTTGACAGCAGCGTGCCGCACTTCACCTACGACCGGGGGATGCTCGAGATCGTGAGCCCGTCAACGCCGCATGAAGAAGACAACCGAACACTGGCGCGGATAGTGGAAATAATCACCGAAGAATGGATGATTGAAGTCAGAAACGTCGGATCTATGACGTTCAAGCGCAAGGACCTGCAGCGAGGCTTTGAGCCGGATACGAGCTTCTACATCCAACATGAGGAGCAGGTGCGCGGTCGACGGCAGATCCAACTCTCCATCGATCCGCCGCCCGACCTCCTGATCGAGATCGAGGTCACGAACCCGGCCATCGCCAAGCTGCCGATCTACGCTGAGGTCGGTGTGCTGGAGGTCTGGCGGTCGGGCGGAGAGCGAGTGACCATCCTGGTGCTCGACGCCGGACACTATTGCGAGACCGACATCAGCACGGCTTTGTCACCGCTGAGCGCTGATGTGCTGACACGGTTTGTCCTGGATAGCAGGATGATGCGCAGCACGGAGTGGGTCCGCTCCGTGCGCGCCTGGGCACGGGAACAAGCCCCGGTGCGGTAGAGTTTCGGCTGCTAGTGAACCGGCGACGCGACCGGGTGCATGATCACCGGGTATACTTCGCGGCGCATGATCTCAAGCCGGTGAGGAACGGTCTCAAGCACTGCGAGTCGGTAACTAACGGACGAACGCGCTCAGGGAGCAGAATCGACAGTATGGACCAACCGCTCTGGCTGACGTTCATCGTGGCGTTCATCATCATGAACGTCCTGCTTGGCGGCATGGCCTACATGACGTGGTTCGAGCGCAAAGTGATGGCCCGGATGCAGGACCGGCTCGGTCCAACGCGGACCGGGCCGGCTGGGTTGCTCCAGCCGATTGCCGACGGTATCAAGCTGCTGGGCAAAGAGGACCTCATTCCCGGCGCCGCCGATAAGCCGGTCTTCTTCTTCGCGCCGCTGATCATCTTCGTCACCGCCATCGTCTCGGTCGCGGTGATCCCCTTTGGCGGCACGGTCGACATCTTTGGTCGAGAGATCAACCTGTTCATCACCGATCTGAACGTTGGCGCGCTCTACCTGCTGGCGTTCGGCTCCATCGGCGTCTACGGCATCATCCTGGGCGCGTACGCGTCGGCCAACCGCTACTCGTTGCTCGGTGGACTGCGGGCCGCCGCCCAGGTGGTCTCCTACGAGCTCGTGCTCGGGCTTTCGCTCGTCGGGGTCTTCTTGCTCGCGCAGTCGTTGAGCTTGCGTGACATCTTAGCGGTACAACGGGCGGATCTCTCGTTCGGCCCGATCGACCTGCCGAACTGGTTCATCTTGACCCAACCGATCGCGTTCGTCCTCTACCTGATCGCGGCGGTCGCCGAGACGAACCGGGCGCCGTTCGACCTGCCCGAGGCCGAAACCGAGCTCGTCTCCGGATTTCACACCGAATACTCGGCCTTCCGCTTCTCCTTCTATTTCCTGGGCGAGTACATCAACATGATCATCATCTCGCTCTTCGCCAGCACTATCTTCCTCGGTGGGACGGACGGGCCGGGCGCGGACGAATACTGGGGCCTCGGCATCCTGTGGCTGCTGGCCAAGACGATTATGTTCCTCTTCTTCTATGTCTGGCTCCGGGCCACCTTGCCGCGCTTCCGCTACGATCAGCTCATGGGCATCGCCTGGAAGGTCCTGTTGCCGCTGGCCCTGCTCAATATCATCTTTACGGCCTTCGCCCGTCTGATCTCGAACGGCCAAGCGTTTTGAGGAGACCCGACGAGAGGGCGCCGCGAGCAGCATGGGCGCGGCAAGCAGCGTCCCTATCTGCTGTTGATAACCATCTACTGACTGGAGACTCGGGATGCCCTGGGATCTGATCATCTTCTACCTCATCGCCGCGATCTGCACGCTGTCGGCGGTGGGCGTGGTGCTAGCGAGCAACCCAGTCCACTCCGGTGTCTTCCTGGTGCTCTGTTTCTTGAATGTGGCGGCAATCTTCGTGATGTTGGGGGCGGAATTCCTGGCGGTCGTGCAGGTAATTGTCTACACGGGCGCGATCTTGGTGCTCGTGCTCTTCGTCCTGATGCTCGTCGACCCCGAGGACTTGCCGGAGTTCCATACGGGGCGGCCGATCCAGCGCTTTGTCGCATTGCTCCTCGGAGCGCTGCTGCTGCTGGAGCTCGGCGTGGTCATTATCAATCGCACCGTGACTGGCACACGGGGCGTGCATAGCGCCGCTGCCATCGAGGCGGTGGGAGGCAACACGCAAGCGCTCGGCCGGACGCTGTACACCGATTATCTGCTCGCGTTCGAGGTCGTTTCGCTCGTCCTCACCGTCGGCATCATCGGCGCCATCGTGCTCGCGTTGCCGCAGCGACTCGGCGCCGCGGCACCAACCGCCCGTCAAGGAACGATCTCGCTGGCACATCCCCGTGGGACCGATCTCGCCCTGCCCCCCGGACCCGCCGGCGAGACGCCAATCGCGGTCGACCCGGCGGTGGCAGCGATACGCAAGGAGCTGAACGCGACCGGCCGCCGCCTGATCATGACAAAGGATCCGGATGCGTATACGCGAGCCGGACGACGGTAGGCGGCAAGGCGGCAAGGCGGCAAGGCGGCAA
>DASYWB010000476.1:0-2210 GCA_035936495.1 Thermomicrobiales bacterium | reverse complement strand
CTCGAGGCGAAGGAGGGCGTGCCCTTCATCGAGCTGAACCGCGACGACGCGGCCGCTCGCGGTATCCTCGACGGACAGGACATCGTGGTCGAGAACGACCGCGGCTCCTGCATCTTGCGGGCGATCCTCACCAGCGACGTGCAACCTGGTGTCGCGGTCGCTCCGAAGGGTCGATGGTCCAAGCGCTCCCCCGATGGTCACAACATCAACTGGACCACCTCCGACGTCCTCGGCGACCTAGCCGGCCAGAGCACGTTCCACAGCAATCGGGTCTGGGTGCGGCCAGCGAGGGGGATGGCCAGAACTTCGCCGGGTCAGACATGAGTACTTCCGCCCGATGGCCGGTGTGCGTCAGTTGGCGAACCGCTAGACGGCCTCGAACAGCCGGGCGATATCAACGACCAGTTCAGGGATGACCTTGGACCGCACTGAGCCGCCAGAAGGCTCTTGGCGCTGGTATTGCCCGTGGTCGAGCGTGTAGATGGAGAGGTCGGCATTATCGGGGTCAGCGATCCAGTATTCGGGAACGCCGGCTGTCGCGTAGAGCGCCATCTTACGGACCTGATCACGGCCCCGTGTCGAAGGCGAGAGGACTTCGACCACGAGGTCCGGCGCACCCTCGATCAGCTTCTCCTCGATGATGGCGAGCCGGTCCCGCCGGACGAAGAGGAGGTCCGGTTCGACGATATCGTGCGGATGGAACCGAACGTCTAGAGGAGCGAAGAAGATCTCGCCCGCCCCTGATTCCTGAACGTAGCGATCAATGAGGCGGAACAGTCGCGCGGCGATCCGCTGGTGCTTGGGCGTTGGCGCCGGACTCACGACGAGCTCTCCTCCGATGATCTCGTAGCGGTTGCCGTCATCCGGGGTATTGAGCAGGTCTTCGTAGGTGAGCGGGCGGGTGGCGATGGACATGGCTATCTCTCCTGAACACGACCCATCATGCCGTTTTGACATGGCAACGTCAACCGGATTGCCGGTCACACACGACCAGGCCGCGTAGAATACCGCTATGGCGATGCCACTGCTCGATGTTCAGAACCTCACGCTACACTACGCGGCCGGAGGACGGGTTGTCCGGGCTGTGGATGGGGTCTCGTTTGTCATTGAACGACGGGGCGAGGCACTCGGCGTTGTCGGCGAATCGGGCAGCGGAAAATCGAGCCTGGCTAACGCCCTGATGCGTCTCCTGCCGAAGAACGTGGCGTCCTTCGAAGGCCATATGGCGCTCGATGGGACGGATCTGATGGCTCTCTCCGAGGAGCAATACCGTCGGCAGATTCGATGGCGCCGGATGGCCATGGTTTTTCAGGGCGCGATGAGTGTCCTCAACCCGGTGATCCGCGTTGGTGAGCAAATCATCGAGCCGCTGGAGGTCAATGGCCGAACAGAGAAAAAGGCGGCTAAGCGGCGTGGCGAGGAGCTGCTGGAGCGCGTCGGACTGCCCACGTCGCTCTACGATCGTTACCCCCACGAGCTGAGCGGCGGCCAGAAGCAGCGGGTGGTGATTGCCACGGCGCTGGTGCTGAATCCCGATCTCCTGATCCTAGATGAGCCGACGTCGGCGCTCGATGTCAGCATTCAGGCACAGATCATGAATTTGCTCAAGGACCTCAAGGAAGACCCCGGCATATCGATGCTCTTCATTACCCACGATATCGGATTGGCGAGCGATCTCTGTGACCGGATCGCCGTCGCCTATGCCGGTGAACATGTCGAGCTCGGCACCGCTGAACAGGTGCTGCTGGAGCCGCGACATCCGTACACGCGGCTGCTCCTAGGCAGCTTGCCACGCCTGCACGGGAAGGAGCGGCCACAACCGATGCCGGGTGAGCCGGCTGATCTGACCGCCGTGCCGAGTGGCTGCCGTTTCCACCCGCGCTGTCCCCACTGCTTTGAGCCATGTCCCGACCATCATCCACCTCCGTTTCCGCTCCCGGACGCTGGTCACGCGGCATGCTGGCTGCTCGATCCCAAGCATGCCGGCACGGGCGGCACCGTCCAGAGAGAAGCTGTGCATGGGTGACGGCGAGCAAGGCGTGGCTGTCGCGGACTATCCCGCCACCGGAGCTTCACCCGTGGATGTCCCCTTCGTCGTCGTGGACGATGTCTCGGTCTCGTTCAACACCAGAAAGGGCATCTTCCGCGGCGAGCAGGTTCGTGCGCTGAACGGCGTCAGTGCCGCCATCGCACGGGGCGAGACCTTGGCA
>DASYWB010000475.1:0-4317 GCA_035936495.1 Thermomicrobiales bacterium | reverse complement strand
GTGAACAGCAGAGCCGTTTCGTAGCGCCGCATAATCGCCTTGGCGTTGGCGAAGACGTCGGCCATCTGTCCGGCGTCATTCTCATTGGCACCGTGCACGCGGGTCAGGCTATCGAGGATCACCAGGTGCGGGCGGTAGCGGGCAATCAAGGCGTCGAGGTGGGCGACGCCGGGATTCGCGTCGAGCCGCACGCCGTGGCCGACGGCGAAGTGGATCGGCACGTCAGTGCCAAGGGGATCGCCCGCTTCCAGCATCCTGACGCGCTGTTGGAGGCCGGGCAGGTGGCTTTCCTCGTCGACCATCAGGACCGGCCCGGCATTGGTCGGGAAGTGCCCGAGCCAGCGGGTGCCGGTGGCGACGGCGCGAGCCAAGGCGAGGGATAGCCATGTCTTGCCGACGCTCGGCGGGCCAGCCAGGATGGCGCCGGACTGTTCCTCGATCAGGCCGGCAACCAGCGGTCGCGGCTCAGGCAGTTCCAGCGTCAACAGTTCGCCGTATCCCAGCGTGTGTCTATCGACCACGACGGTCACCCCCGCGAATTGGCATCAGGGGACGTCGTTCGGGAACCGGCGTCGCGGGTGTCTTCGCTGGACGATCAGTCTGCCGGCGACGGGCCTGCTCGCCGCGGATCGCTTGCCGCCGTGCGGAAAGCCATTCGCGCCTAAGGGAATCATGCTCACGGGCCAGCCGCGACATGACGCGGAAGGCTTCAGCATCGAGATCAGTAGCTTCGAGTGCTGGCAGGTCGAGATGCCGAGCCCGTTGATACTCTTCATGGGTCAACGTCGGTCTCGGCATCGGGTAGATGCGCTCTAAGAGTCGGTCTGGCAGCGGCTGTTCGCTGCGATGGGTTACCATGGGTGCGTTCTCCCAAGCCTCCCCCGGCACGTTGGTCCGCCGCCGGGTGGGGGCTTTCTTATGCGGCCGAATCCCGGTTCGCCGCGATCCACGCTTCGAGGTCGTCCCGGTGAATGCGGACCGCCCGGCCGAAACGGGTGGCCTTGAGTTCGCCGCGCGCGATAGCCTCAAAGATGGTGCTCTTCCCGGGTCCCGTAATGCGTGTGCAGTCCGGCTGGACGCGCAACAGCAGCGGTTCGGCGGGTCGCGGTCCGGCATCCACAACTGCGGGTCGGGTTCGACCTATCACCTGGTTCGTCATCATCCCGTCTCCTGTCATCTCTGAGCGGCTACGGCGTCACGTCTCGGCTACCCATGTCCTAGTGTGGTGGTTAGCGGACGGCGCTGCTACACTCTGCTTATGTTGCAACGTGTGTTGCGGTGAAGGAGATGTTCAGTGGGGCCGCGGCCGAAGAGATCCGATTTCATTTACATCGATGATGCCCTCTCGGATCGGGCGAAACGCTTCGCGGCCACGGTCGCGCCGGCGCGGGGTAACGTGATCGTGCCGCGCGCGGTTCGCGTTCGCGACGGTGCCTTGGAATGGTCTGCACAGGCGCCGGGATGGGATGGCACATGGTCAGAAGCTCAGTACGCGGAGGCAGGTACGACGCACTACACGAGGGGGCGTATCGACGATCAGGTCTTGAAGCGGTTCATCAAGCTATTCCGGGAGCCCGACGCTAAAGTTGTGGAGTTTGCCCGGCGCTATGGCGTGCTCTACGTTCAACCCAACGGCGTGCCAAACGGCGAGCCTGATGAAGTGGAGTATCCCGACGAGACGTATCAAACCGTCGCGTTTGTCCGGGATCGGAACGGCAAAGTAGTCGGCCTTGGCCGGCGTGGGGTCGGGGATTTACTGCACATTGAGCGTGCTAACTCCCCCGTCCTGTGGCACCGCGAGCCGCTTCAGCTCTGGCGCGACTGGTCGCTTCTTGTGCGCCTCCTGTTGCTCTACGGGCTGGCGTTACGCGATACCGCGAACCGCATTGAGCCGGAGGCGCTCTTGCGTCAATGGCAGATCGACCTACCACCCGCCGACGACGTTTGCGAACGGTGGTACATGTCTGAGCCGATCAGCTTGGTCTACGCGCTTACCTTCACGCGGGTTGGACCCGCTCGCGACAATCAAACCCGACTGACCACCGCAAGCGAACAACGGGAAAACCTTGGCGGATGGCTCGATAGCTTGGCCGGCCATGCAGGAACCGTCATGCGGCTGGATTGGGCACGGGAAGGTCGGCTACAGGCGCGGATAGGTCGCTCTTACTCCGAAAACTTGAGCTGGCTAACCAATACGCCGAACCGCGTCTTCGGCGATGTCATGGTGCAGCTCGTCAACGCCCTCGTGGGCGACGGGCAACAGCGTATCTGTCCTGACTGCGGAGAGCCGTTCGAGCGCAAAGGGAAGGAAACGCGGTGCGAAGACTGTCGCCTCGCACGAAAGCAGGCGACACAACGGGCGAAGTGGAATAAGTACCGCGCTCGATATAACCAGGAGCGTCGAGCGCGCGCAAACGGCACCATAGCCCGCTGACGAGTACCCCAGTCTCTACCCCAAAACTACCCCAAAGCTGGCAGACCCCCGCGGAATGCCGCGGACGGGACGCGACAACAAAAGCCCATTGAATCAAGGATTATGGGCCAGGGCGGACGCCCACGGACGGCTCCCCCTCGGACGATCAATCACCGGGTGACCGTGTTGCTGGAGAGCGTCTTCGAGATCCTCTTCGCGGTCAACCGGCAGAGGCACCCCGGCGAGAAGAGGTTATTGGCCCACGCCCGAGCGGTTTGTCCCGTACGCCCGCCGGGGTTCGAAGACAAGGTGGAAATGATCCTTACCCCCGTGGCGGGCGATTCAGACGTACTCCTTGAATCCATCGACACGCTGGTCGCCGCCATTGATGACCTATTGCGCGCGGAAAAGCTTCTAAGCGCCGGCGATATCGCGCTCCACGACCTCGCCACCCCTTGAGGTGAGCACGGCGTCAGGCTCCCCTCGGCTGAACGAGACGCTGACGGCACCATCGGCCACCGCGATAACCGCGTGATCCTCCCACTCCTCGATGATATCTCCGGGAAGGTGCTCGCCGTGATACGCAACGGGGGTGACCTCGCTCACCACGATGGGTTCGCCATGCAGACGCGCTCTCGCGGCGGGGAAGAGCAGATTGAGGGCGGTCGCGCGGCGTTGGAGCACGCCCGCGGGCCAATGCCAGTCGAGCCAATGCTCCTCCGGGGTAAATGCCGCCGCGTACGAAGCCTCCTTTTCGTCTTGCATGTCCCCTGGATCGCCGGTCCCTAACCGCGCCATTCCCACGTCGAGGGCAGCCGTGAGCAGCGAATGCCAGACATCTAACACCCGCTCCACCGTCGGAGGAGCGGGCATGGGCGCCTCGGCGCGGCCGAGAATGGGCCCCGCGTCGAACCCCTCCGTCGTCCGGTGGAGCGTCGCGCCGAGCGTTGGAGCGCCGTCATAGACCATCCGGGCCGGATTCGGTCCTCGGTATTGCGGCAACGGGCTTGGATGGAGATTCACCGCGCCAAGCCGGGGAATCCCGATTACCTGGCCGGGGATGCGTAATGGGAACGTATATGAGAGGATCACGTCCGGCCCGGTCGCGGCGATTAGCGGCGCGGCCCGTTTGAGCCGCGTCGTGACCAAGATATCGTGCTCGGGCGGCGCGCTGGCCACGATCTCTCGGTGGCCGGTGTACTCGCGCGGCGGTGGGCCGGGCGTGGTGATGACTAAGACGACCTTATGGCCCCGTCCTTTTGCCCAGGAGGCGACGAGGCGATACGCGGCCGGCTCGACGTTACACGTGGCGATTCGCAGCGGCTGATGGCGGTGGTGTTCATGGTTCAAGGAGTCGTCCGTCGCTTTCTATCATTGCTCCATAACATGCTATAACATGCACCACCGTGACGACCGTCACGCGGCCCCGCTCTCGCCGCGTCCATCCGGGACACTTCCATTCTACAAGTCTGACGCGCCCCGCTGGTGCTGAGAGGTCGGACTCCCCGCCGCGGTGGCCAGTAAGGAATGGTGGCATCTATGTTGCACGCCACCGTTCTCAGCGCTTGCCGGGTTTGCAGGCCATGGTAGGTATCGCACGGTTCGTGGCAGGTCGTTCAGAAGAGCGAGAGACGACACCGACGTCGTGACTCAAGGACAGCGGCGGCATTCAGGATGAACGGCCGGCCATCCGCGGGTTAGGGCAATAAGCTGAAAACGCACATGGACGAGCTTTCAACGTTGCGCCACCGTGCTCTTGATGTGGCGAAGAGCGGCATCCTGATTGTCGACGTCACCACTCCAGACCAGCCTATCATCGACGTGAATGCCGCGTTCGAGCAATTGACCGGATATTCGCGGACGGAGGCCATCGGGCGTAATTGCCGGTTTCTCCAAGGACCAGG
>DASYWB010000474.1:0-8185 GCA_035936495.1 Thermomicrobiales bacterium | reverse complement strand
AAGTAGCTTACGAATACGTTCGTGTCCACGAGCGCCCGCGGGACCGTCAGCCTCACGGCTCCTGCCGAAACCGGATCGTGCCCTTCGCCACGAGCGCGCCAACCGCTTCGCGAGTCGCCCGATCCGCCAGCGCCGCGATCTGCTCGTCGGTCAGGTCGCGGTTGCGCTCGGCGACCTCGGCGCTGATCCGGTGCAGGGCCGCGATCGCTGCCTCCTGTCGGCGCGCTTCGCGCAGCTCCAGCCGCTCCTGGTACTCCTGATAGCCGGCGATCACCGCTCGCGGCTCGCCTTCGCTCTCGATGATGACGTCGGCAAACCGGTCATGGGGCGGCAGATGATGGTGTCGAACTGGTCCCTGGCGATCATGGTCGTTGGCATGAGATCGTCCCTTCACGCGAGTGGTAAGGTGAACCAGGCGAGCGTTGTATCGCCCAACGAAGCTATTCACGATGATACACGCCGCGCCCTTCGGTCCGCCGACATTCAGAAATGAAGAACGCCGTGACTGTCGAACCGCCGCGCCAAGGGAAACAATGCCACGGGGATATCCCCGTGGTTCAGATTCAGCGCCTCTCGAAGGCCTATCCTGGCCGCAGAGCCTCGCCGATCACCGCCTTACGAGGCATCACCCTCAGTATCGAGGCGGGAACGCTGGTCGCGGTCGTCGGACCGAGTGGCTGTGGCAAGAGCACGTTGTTGCGGATCATCGCCGGGTTAGAGCCCCCGACTGAGGGTGGACTGTGGCTCAACGGCGAGGACGTTGATGGGACGCGATCGGACGTCGGGCTGGTGTTCCAACGGCCAACCCTGCTGCCCTGGCGGACGGTCAGGCAAAACATTCTCCTACCCGCCGAGATCTTGGGAATCGATCGGGCGCTGGCGGGCCGGCGGGCCGACCACCTAATCGAGTTCGTCGGCTTGAATGGCTTCGAGCACCTATATCCGGCGCAGCTCTCTGGTGGCATGCAGCAGCGGGCGGGGATAGCCCGGGCGCTTGCTCACGACCCGGATCTCCTGCTGCTGGACGAGCCGTTCAGCTCCCTTGACGCCTTACTGCGCGAGCGCATGGCGCTGGAGCTGCAGCGCATCTGGGCCAGCACCGGCAAGACGGTCGTCTTAGTGACGCACAGCATTCCCGAAGCCGTGCTGCTGGGGGACCGTGTTGTGGTCCTGACGCCGCGGCCTGGCCGTGTCGCGGCCGATATTGCGATTGATCTTCCGCGTCCGCGAACATTGGAGATGATCGAGACGCCCGGGTTCAGCCACTACGCGGCATTGGTGCGGCGAGCACTCGTGGCGCGAGATGAAGGCTAGGCCGACCGCTCGCCGGGTTCGAGCTTGGCCCGGTCTAGCTCGTCCTGGAGCGCGCGCAAGGTCTTCGTTTTCTGGCGGAGCGCGCCGATGTACGCGAGCCACTCTCCCTCTCGCTTCTGGTGGTGGAAGATGGCGCGCGCGGCCTTGAGATGCGTGGCCGCTTGAGCATATGCGTCCCTGTTCCGCTTCTCGATCTGCTCATCGGCCACCGCCTGGTAGAGCGAGATCGCTTCATCAGGGTGGGTCTTGGCGACAGCCTTAGCCACATGAAGCCGCTGGTCACCGTATGGAACGGCTCCGCCTGGCGCGGCGCTGAAGGTCGTCCCGCCATGGCTGATGCCGAACAGCCCGGTATAGGGAGAGATGTTCCGGCTACCGACCTCACTGAGCGCGGCGAGCGCGTCGGCATGCTCGCGTGCCTCCAGGTGAACCTCCACCAAATCCTGCCAGCGGGCGCGGTCCCGGAGTGTCCGGAGCAGCTCTGTACGCAGCGCCATCCACTGCTCGGTTGGCATTCCGATCCGCGTCGCGAGGTCGCGGATCGCCGTGAACGTCGTCTGAGTAGGTTGGGCCTCGAAGAGCCGACGCTTGACTCTCAGCGCTGCCCGACTATCGCCGAGTTTCGCGTATTGCTCTCCTAGCCACGCCTGGTAGACTTGGTCAACGTTCTTGTCTTTCCCCTCCATCTCCCACAGCCGGTCCTCAATCATGCTGACCGCTTGACGATGGTGCTGCTCCGAGGGGGAAGCGAGTCGCTCGGCGAACCGGAGGAACAGGTGTGGGTTCTCGATTCGGCGCCGAGCCAGCGCGACGGCTTCGTCATAGCGGTCCAGATCGATCAGCATCTCCACCACCTCCATCCAGAGACCGGCGCCCTCGTATTCCGCCAGGATCTCGTCATCGGTGGCGCCGGCCGCCTCCTTCAGCGCAGCGAGGAAATGGACAATGATCCGGTTGTTCCAGTCGGCGATGAACTGTTCACCCTCCGGCTCGTTGGCGATCTGGCTGCGGAGCCATGTTTCAACACGGGCCAGCTCCTCGGGGGTGGCCGAGCGGGCGATTATCGCGCTCGTGTCCACCGAGATCTCGAGCTCGTGATGATACCCGTCGCTCAGCCAGAGATCGAGCAGCGACTGGATGAGCTCCGCGCGCTCGTCATCGGAGAGCCGTTGCTCCTCAGGGAGGCCTGCCTGGGACTCCAGGGCGCGAGCCAGCCCTGCCTCAGCCTCGGCGAGGAGCAGATCCATGTCGCCTTCGTGGTCGTAGGGCAACTGCCCCTGGTCGATGATCTCCTCGGCGACGACCCGCCAGATCGTGATGGCGTCGCTCCACCTACCAGCATCGGCTCGGGCCTCGGCCGCCCGCATCAACGGTTGGAGGGCAGCCACGATTGCCGGAGCCGCCGCCCACTCTCCTTTGGCATAGGCGGCTTGCATCGCCGCGGCAACCTGGCGTCGCGTAGTTGCTTCTTGCACTGGGGCACCGTCTCCATCCACCATGTCCGGGAGTGGCAGCTCGAGCACGTCTTCCAGTTCCGGGAAGAGGTTGATCATCACCTCGATCAGCGCGATTAGCTCGCCCTGGCTCTTGCTCGCAAGCACCTCCTTGAGCACGGGGCCCTCCGTGAACGTCTCGGGCTCCCGCACCCAGGCGAGGAGGAGCGCCACGATGTGCTTGCAGAATCCGCCCCGTGGGCACGTACAGGAGATCGCCTGAACCGGATCTTCGCCCGCGTCCACGGGCGTAAGCTCAGCCGTTACGCGGTACGGGCCACCGCTGGACCCGAGGCTCGATCCGCTGAGCAAGGCACCACGGAGCGCGAGGTTGAAGAGGTGGCCACTGCGGTAGTAACGGTCACCGCGCTTAAAACTTTGGGAATCGGTCTGACGCCTGATTGCCGCTTCGTGAAGCGGAACGAAACGGCCCAGGTCCGGTGCGGTTGCGGCAAGCTCGCGGGAGTGTCGGGCCATTGCTCGCTTCCTCCAGACGCGCGGACGCTAGTCCAAAACCTCCGACAGCGCGTCGTCATAGACGCGAAACGCGTCGTCGCCGTGGCAAACCATGGTGACACGATGAATACGCTGGTCCTTTCCGAGGACACTGGCCAAGGTCTGCATGGCGATTGGCGCTGCACGGCGAATCGGAAAGCCATAGATGCCCGTGCTGATCGACGGGAAGGCGATGGTCCGGATGCCACGCTCAGCGGCGACGTGAATGCTGTTACGGTAGCAGGCAGCAAGGAGTTCATCCTCCCCTTGGTCGCCACCATGCCAAATTGGACCGACGGTGTGAATGACAAAGCGTGCAGGGAGGCGGTAGCCCCGCGTGATCTTTGCCTGACCGGTCTCACAGCCGTTCAGCGCGCGACATTCCTCCAGTAGCTGGGGGCCGGCGGCACGGTGGATGGCGCCATCGACGCCACCCCCACCCAGGAGCGATGGATTGGCGGCGTTGACGATCGCGTCGACATGCTGTTTGGCGATATCACCCTGGATGACTTCGATCATACGCTCATCCGCTCGATTCGCGAACGGCGGGACGTTGTTAACGGTGAGGAATGATACGCTCCCGGTCTATCGCTCGCTCGCTAAGAGATCGGCCGCGTGCAGGGCCAAGATGCCGCTGGCTCCCTGATCGATGTAATTGTTCGGGTCGTTGAACCCCGCCGTGAGAACAAAGACCCGACCGTCTTCACGCGTCAGCAGCCAACTCAGATTATAGACGCCCGCCTCGTACCCACCCTTGAAACACGCCACGGGCCAATCTCGCGGGCTGACGTTGCCTCCTCGGTTCTGGGTCAGGATATCCGAGAGCGGCCTGAGGGGCGGCTGCTTTGACATCTCGGAGAGCTTGGCCAGGACGGTACAGATCTCCGCTGGCGACGCGAACCATTCGACACTATCCGCCCATTCGGGTGTGGACCAGTTCCCCCATCCGACCTCGAGGAGAGGATACGGGTCAACGACGTCAGTCAGCATTCGCCGCTGCTCCGTATCGTTCGCACCGAGGTAGGCCGCGACTTGGTCGGACGACATGCCGATTCGGAAGGTAAACAGCTCGCGCGTATTGAGAAACGGCCGGTTGAGCTCGGGCGCCCCGTGGCCGAACGTCGCGAGATGCTCCTCGATATTCTGGCGGCCAAGGCGCTGGATGAGATGGTCGGTCGCGGTGTTGTCACTCTCGGCGATCATGCGCGCGGCGTAGTCACGGAGCGGCCGCCGGGTGCCCGCGGGAAGCAGCGCCATCGATCCGGACGGCAAACTCTTGAGGTCATCCTGGATGGGGTAGAGCTCATCCCATGATGCTTCTCCGGTCGAAACTTGCCGAGCCAGCTCTGCCAGGACATAGAGTTTGATGGTCGATGCCACGGCCAGGCGCTGGTTCTCATGGAAGCCGTGGACCGGCTCACAGCTTCCGTCAACGATTTCGGCGGCCAAGAACCCGGACGACGGGGCGACGGCCTCGAACGCGTGGTCGAATGCTTGCCATTGCCCCCCTTGTGATGTGGCGGTGACGAGTCCAGGGTCAACAGCCGGAGCCAAGACGCCGGCACACAGCACGATCAAGACGACGGTTCGTTTGGACCATTGCCACCTATGCACGCCACGACTCCCGATTTCCACGAATCCTCTCTAGGGGGAGGTACGGATGTCCTCACGGTTCCGGATGCACGGGACGTCCGCGGCGTTGGCTGATGCTTGGGCCAGGGGGCGGTCCGCGGTCCGCAGGGAGAGAGCCATGATCGTCAACGACGGATTCAGGGTCAGCGCATTCGCGAAGGTGGCGCTGAGCGTCGACCACGTCGGCGCCAATCGTGCCGCACCTGGCGAGAAGCTCGCCAGATGAGGCATAGGCCCACTTCCTCCCCATCCAGGGTGATCCTAGTCAGACCCGTGTTATTGCAAGAGTCAAGAGCTGCGGGATCCCGAATACATCGACGCATCCGAGCTGACCCATATCCGTCATGGCCTGAAATCCCCTCGGCACATCCCGTTCACGAAGCATCAGAGCGTGATTGTTCCCTCGTAGACGAGATCGCGGCACCGCGCTTCGATCTCTCTCGGGTCGAGCGGGTTCTGAGCGACGCCAGTGTCGATGGCGGCTTTGGCGACTGCGGCCGCGACCTTGGGCGGCACCCGAAGGTCCAAGCTATCGGGGATCAGGAAGTCCGGGGTGAGCTCTTCGGGGGTCACGAGCGTGGCGATCGCAATTGCGGCGGCAATCTTCATCTCGTCGTTGACGCTCCGGGCCTTGACGTCAAGGGCGCCGCGGAAGACTCCAGGGAAGGCGAGGGAGTTATTGACCTGGTTTGGATAATCGCTCCGCCCGGTCGCCACGGCGAGTGCCCCGGCCTCCTTCGCGAGATCAGGGGTGATCTCGGGGACCGGGTTGGCCAGGCCGAACACCAATGGATTGGGCGCCATGGTCCGAACGAGGTCAGGGGTGAGCGCACCGGCGGCGGAAAGCCCGATGAAGACGTCGGAGCCGGCGATCACCTCCGAGAGCTTACCGGCGCGTCGCTCCTTGTTGGTGAGTCCGGCGATCTCGCGCTTGGAGTCGTCCATGTGGGAGCGGCGGCCCTCGTGGATCGCCCCCTCCCGGTCGCACAGGACGATATCGCCGATACCTAGCGCCACCAGCAGCTTAGCCACCGCGATACCGGCCGCCCCAGCGCCGTTGACCGTGACGCGGGCGTCGCCCATCGTGCCGCCGCGAAGCTTGAGCCCGTTGATCAGGGCGGCACTGACGACGATGGCCGTGCCATGCTGATCGTCATGGAAAACTGGCATGTCGAGGCGTCCTCGCAGCTTCGCTTCTATCTCGAAGCAGCGAGGGGCACTAATATCCTCCAGGTTAATCCCACCGAAACTGGGGGAGATCGCCTCGACGATGCGAACAATTGCCTCGGGTTCGCGAGCGGCGAGGCAGATTGGGAACGCTTCGACGCCGGCCAGGGACTGGAAGAGGACGGCCTTGCCCTCCATCACGGGCAAGGCCGCTTGTGGTCCGATATCGCCAAGGCCAAGCACCGCGGAGCCGTCAGTCACGATCGCGACCAGATTTCCCTTACTGGTCAACTCGGTAACCTTCGAGGGATCCTCCTTGATGACGCGGGCTGGCACAAGTGCCGCCGGTGGGACATAGAGCAGATTCAGAATGTGATGGTCGCGGATCGGGACCTTGCTTTGGATCTCCAAGACTCCGCCGTGGCGTTCACGCAGGTCGATGGCTTCCTCTCGAAATGTACGGTGCTCGGCGCGAGTGCTTGGCCGTCTTGGCTGCAGCCGCCCCTCGTAGACGAACCGGCGGGTGTTCTCATACACGTCCTCCGGTGCGACCTGTCGTCCGGCCTCCCCGGCCTCTAGGGTGGCCCGCACGACTGCCGCGGCGATTGCCGGCGCGACGCGGAAATCGAAGAGACGTGGCACGATGAAGTCGGCATGCAGCTCGTCTGGCCGGACCATGGCCGCCAGTGCTTCAGCCGCGTAACGTAGGGTCCGCAGCCGGATGTTGCGGGCACGGCTGTCAAGCAGTCCCCGGAAGACGCCGGGGAAGACAAGGGAGACATCCATGGTGTTGGCGAAATCCGAGCGTCCGGTTGCCACGACTCTCGCCCCACCGGCACGAGCCGCTTCGGGCGCAATCTCGGGGCGTGGAACGGCGAGCGCGAAGACGATTGAATCCTTGGCCATGTTCGCGACCATCTCCTCGGTCACGATATCGCCGCTGGAGAGACCAACGAAGACGTCGGCGCCTGCCAATACCTCGGCGAGTGTTCCACGCCGGCCACCTTTGTTGGTCTCTTTCGCGACGTAGGCCTTCGCCCAGTTCATCCGCTGTGGGCGATAACGATAGATCGCGCCCGCTCGGTCGCAGACGATCACGTTGCCGACGCCAGCTCGCGTCAATAGCCGGGCGACACCGATTCCGGCAACGCCCGCGCCGCTGATGACGACAGAGACCTCGTCCATTGTCTTCTTGACGACTTTCACGGCATTGAGCAACGCCCCGAGGACCAAGACCGCCGAGGCATGGTGTTGATTGGAAAAGACGGGGATGTCACCTGCTTTCTCCAGATGATCGGCGACGGTGAAAGCGCGCGGCGCGGAGATGTCGTCGAGGCAGATCGCTCCGAAGGTCGGCATGATCGCCGCACCGGCCTCAACGATTTCGCCAGGGTCCCGCGTTGCCAGACAGATGGGGAACGCGTCGACCCCCGCGAACGTCTTGAAGAGGACGCTCTTGCCTTCTGCGATCGGGATGGCAGCTTCAGGCGGTCCACCTTCGCTCCCGAAGATGTCCGAGCCGTCGGTCAAGATGGCGACCGTGTTGCCGCGGCAGGTGAGGTCATATGACGCCAGGGGTTCGTCGCGGATCGCCAAGCACGCTTCGGCAACGCCCGGCGTGTAGACCAGGGAAAGGACTGCGCGGTCCCGGATCGGGACCTTACTCTTGACGCCAATCAAGCCTCGATACCGACGACGGTAGTCCAATCCTTCAGCCGCCTCGTCATCGCGCGAGAAATGGCGGCCCGAATCATGCGCGTTGACAGATGGTACCTGTGCCGCTTCGGTTTTGGTATTCAATGCAACGTTACCCCGACCAATCGGCATGAGCGACCGATACGGCTAATTTACCACTGTCCTATACGCGAGCGCTTGGCGGGTTCGAAATCGCCGGAGCGGGTTTAGGTTTCGCTTCCGAGAACCGAAGCCGATCCGTGGTATGGTTAGGGATTCGCGGGCATGTGGTTCCGCCCGTGGTTTTCCAAATTCCTAAGGCTCCAGCGGTACAGCACGTGCCGGTTCAGCAGTCCTACGCTGCCCGGCTCAGTCGCGGCTAGCCCTATTTTCGCGTGTTTCGCATCGGT
>DASYWB010000473.1:0-5108 GCA_035936495.1 Thermomicrobiales bacterium | reverse complement strand
CCTCGCCCCCATCCAACCTCGGCAACGCTACATCCGGCACGTCATCGCCAACGCCGACTCTCTTGGTTTCCATATCGTCCATCTCCTCACGCCCTGCCTATGACGACAAACGGTAGTGATTCGCCTGTCGCCAGACGGACTCTCGTCATTATTCGCGGGCGCCCATGGCGCGCTCGAACCGACGCCGAAATCTCATCCGAAGGAGTATCCCGATGCCGGCGATGGGTCTGGCCCTAGCCGGGCTCGAGCGCCGGTTCCTCGCCCATCAGGAGAGCCGCAGCCTCCCGGAGCGAACCCTGCGCCATTGCCCTGAGACGGACCGCATGATCGTGACCACCACACACTCACCCGCGAGCTCTGCCAGGCGTTCCACCAGTCGCTGAAAGCAACCTCGATGCGCCCCTGGCGCGGCCAGACCGAGCAGGCACTCCAGGGGGATCCACGCCCCTCAATCCGGCATCTCGTCCCGGGCCGACGCATTGGCTCGGGGTTTTGTTGTCTCTTCCCCAGATAACGACCATTCCCGTGCCTCCTGCGGTTCCTGCAGTTCGTCACATCCGAGCACGAAACAGCCCGGTCGCTGATCAGCGACCGGGCTGTGCGGCAGTAGTGATCCGAACTTCGTTTGTCGGTGCTAGCGCCGAGGAGTCGCGGGTACGTCCTACTTCTTCTGGGCCTCGACGAAGCTGCGTAGCACGGCATTCATCCGCGTCTGGTAGCCGGCGCCTTGGGCCTTGAACCACTCGATCACATCTGCATCGAACCGGACCGTCAGTTGCTGCTTGGGGCCGGGGATACCGATCTGGATGGTGCTCCAGTCGATCTCGCCTTCTTCGTCGTGGTCGATGGAGGCCTCCAGTTCCTCCTCAGTCATGGTGTCGACCCTGACCCAGTCGGTCTGATCCTCACCACGCTGGCGCATGTGCTCCAGCTCGTTAGTGGTATAGCGCACGATATGCTCTTTTGTCTCCATCACGAGCCCTCCTTGCTGAGATGAGCCGGATCATTTCGCCGCGGCGGGTCCAGACGACCGTCACGAAGCGATCCTCGACCATCCCGGTAGTCAGATCAAACGCGCTTTCCCTAGTGGATCGCGGGCAAGCGTATACTTCTCTACCAGACGGTGACGATCAGGACCGGCCGGGAAGGCGCTTCGCTGGTAGCGACGGAGCGCCACGGAATCCCAGAAGGAGTAGAGACGGAGCGATGGCGGACTCGAATGCCACCAATAACGGCGAACAAGCCCAAGACCGGTTCGATCTGGTCATCCTCGGCGGCGGCACGGGCGGCTACGTGGCCGCGATCCGCGCCAAACAGCTCGGGCTGAACGTCGCGGTCGTCGAGGAGATCAAGCTGGGCGGCACCTGCCTCCACCGAGGGTGCATTCCGACCAAGGCCATGCTCAAATCGGCAAGCGTGTTCGATGAGGTCAAGAGCGCCGCCGAGTTCGGCGTCAACATCTTTGGCGACATCGGCTTCGATTACGAGACCGCCCTCTCGCGCTCGGTCAAGGTCGTCGACGGGCAATACAAGGGGCTGCTCTACCTCTTCGAGAAGAAGCACAAGATCCCCGTCTTTATGGGCCGCGGCAAGCTGACAGGCCCGAACACCATCGAAATTGCTCCCAACGACGGCGGCGCAACGAAGACCATCGCAGGACGCGACATCATCATCAACACCGGTTCCCGCCCTCGCCCGATCAACGGCCTGCCGTATGACGGAGAGCGCGTCATCAACTCGGATCACGCCGTCGATCTGCCCCACCTACCGAAGAGCTTCATCATCCGCGGTGGCGGCGCGACCGGCGTCGAGTGGGCATCCATCTACCATCGGTACGGGTCAAAGGTGACGCTCGTCGGCCGGATCATGCCGCAAGAAGACAAGGACATCAGCGACCACCTGACGCGCGCCTTCCAGCGCCAAAAGATGGACCTGATCACCGATGCCCGGCCGACCGCCGACGACTTAGATGTCTCCAAGAAGGGCGTCACCATGCGGGTCAAGGATGGCAAGGGCAAAGAGCGCACCGTGGAGGCCGAGGTCTTGCTGGTCGCCATTGGCCGTCAGGGCAACATCGAGAACATCGGCTTGGAAGAGCTTGGGATCAAGACCGAGGGTGAATACATCCCCGTCGATCCGATGATGCGGACCAACGCCGAGCACATCTACGCGATCGGCGACGTCACCGGCCAGCAACTGCTGGCCCACACCGCGATGCACATGGGGATCATCGCGGTCGAGCACATCTGCAATCTGAATCCCTACCCGCTCAACATCCTAAACTCGCCGTCCTGTACCTACTGCGAACCGGAGATCGGCAGCGTCGGGCTGACGGAGGCCCAAGCCAAGGAGCTTGGGTTCGAGGTGAAAGTCGGCAAGTTCCCGATGCGGCCGAACGCGAAAGCGGTCATCGAGGGCCATGCAGACGGCTTCACGAAGATGATCGCCGACGCCGAGACCGACGACCTGCTCGGCGTCCACATCATCGGGCCGCATGCCACCGAGCTGATCGCCGAGGCCGCGCTGGGGCGACTGCTCCAGACCAGCGCCACCGAGATCGCCATCGCGGTCCATCCGCATCCCACCGTCTCCGAGGTCCTCGGTGAGGCGGCGCACGACCTGCTTGGCCACGCGATCCATATCTAGGTGAGCCGGCGAAGAAATAGACCTCGGAACGCTAGGCAACCCTAGGCATTCGGGATCGTAACGGGGGAGCACGATGGGAGCGACATCGGCAACGAAGATCGCCCAAGCCGACGCGGCCCTGGACCGGATGGTGGAGCAGGATTCGCACCGGACTGGCCGCCATCATGCCCGCCTCGTGGGCTCCGGCACCCACGTTTGGGTCATCATCGCAACGCTTCATCGCTTGGATGGCAACGTCGAAGCGGTCGCTCGCGCATTCGACAATCCGGTCGAGGCGGTCCAGGCGGCAATACGCTATTACCAGCGCCACCAGCAATTGATTGACGCCCAAATCCTGCTCCAGAATGAATCCTTCGCGGGCTGAAACCGGCTGGCGGTTCTATGTCGATGAGGATGTCAGCCACCATCTGGAATATGCGCTTCGCCAGCGAGGCCACGACGCGCTCAAAACCGAGAGGCCGACCGACAGGGTGGCAGCGATCCCACTTGACGCAATTGTCGCGACTATTGATGCGCCGCCATTGCCATGGCCCCGTCGTTGCCCAATCGCCTCCGCTGGCGCCCCAGCATCGGCTGGGAGGCGATACTCATGACTACGACGGGTCCTCGCTACCGGAAGTTCACATGAACCCAGGTCGGTGGTGGCGCCCTGGACCGCGGAACCGCCGCGCGGCCGTCGCCGCGGGGGTGGTGGCTTCGCTAGCGTACCTGGCGACCATGGAGGTGGATCGAAAAGTAACCAAAAGCCGGGTTGATGACCTGGTTTTGGTCGGTCGCCCGTTCGCACCGGATAAGCCGGGGCTCGCCCGGCCCATCGGGTTTCTGGTGCATCTAGCGAACGGGACCGCGCTGGCGCTTGCCTATGCCGCCATCGCGCACGAGCGGTTTCCCGGTCCAGCCTGGATGCGTGGGCTGATATTTCTGAACTTGGAAAACCTGGCGCTCTATCCCATCATGCGCTTCAGCGGTCAACATCCTGCCGTCAAGGATGGACAGCTCGACAACTACTGGACATGGCCGGCCTTCGCCGAATCGTTGCCGCCCCATGCGATCTACGGGCTCGTCATCGGACCGCTGTATGAACGGTTCCGAGTCTCCCGGCGCGCGGAGAGGGGCTGTTGCGAGCGATTGTGATTCCTTCGAGTATCGGCGTTTAGCCGAAGCTGGTATCGGAGGCTGTGTAGAGAGAGTCAGCGAGGCGGTTGGAGGCCGGTCTGGGCTGCCCCTCGGTACGTCCTACGAGAGGGACCGTCGTTCTACACGCTAAGAGGGGACTCGCGTATGATGGATCGCCGCTCACTCCTACGGACAACCGCTCTTTTTTCGATAGGTGTGCGTTACCGATTCCATGACGGAACGCCAAGTGCCTCACGGGTGGCGATGGACACGGCGAGCAACGTCTCGCTTGTGGCGACGGATCTCGTCAACCCTCGCGGCATGGCCTTCGATCCGAATGGGAAACTCCACGTCGCGATCGGTGGTAGCCCCGGTCCGAATGCCGGGGTAGCGATCATCGAGGATGGTTGTCCGCGCGTCCTCGCTGGCGGGTTTCCAACGGCGCGCGTCGCTTTCCGGGCAATCGCGGGCATGGCCGATGTCGCCGTCCTCGATGACCGGCTCTACGCCCTGCTGGCCGGTGGCAATATCGATGATGGCGCGATGCCGAACGGCATCTACGAGGTCACCGGGCCCAACGACGCTCGCCTGATCGCCAACATCAGCGCCTTCATCCGCGACAACCCGGTTCAATCCATTCCCGGTGACTACGATACCGACGGCCAGCCTTACGCGATGCTAGCCGACGGGGATGGCTTCCTCGTGACGGAGGGAAACAGCAACCAGCTTCTCCGAATCGGTCTCGACGGCGCGGTCGAGCGCGTCGTCGACCTCTCTGAGGGACACCCCATCCCTACCGGGCTTGCGCGAGCCGGCGATGGCGAGTATTATGTCGCCTACTTCACGAGCGCTCCCTATCCCGAGGGTGGCGCCAAGGTCGTATCCATCACCCGCGATGGAACGATCACCGACACCTGGGCAGGGTTGACCCTTGTCACCGCGCTGACGACGGGAGCGGACGGCGTGTTGTACGCGTTAGAGATGGCGACGGGTTACGGCGATGATCCGGTCGCAATCGGACCAGGAACCGGCCGCGTCGTCCGCCAGGACGGCGCAGATGGCGTTGTCCCCATCGTCACGGGTCTCGACCTGCCGGCGGCAATGTGTTTCGGCCCTGATGGTGCCCTCTACGTCTCCGGGCCAGCGTTCGGCGCGGACACCGGTGAGGGTTTCATTCTTAGGATTCGCTTGGATCAGCTCGAGAACGAGCCTGTGCTCGCCCCGCGGATCTCTGAACTAGCGGGAGCAGCGGATTGCTAGGACCGCTTCGCCACCTTGCGCTCGACCGTTCCCGTGATGCGTTCGATGCCCAGCTCCATCCGTTTTGCGAGCGCAAAGCAGACCAC
>DASYWB010000472.1:0-3237 GCA_035936495.1 Thermomicrobiales bacterium | reverse complement strand
CAGCTGCTCGACCGTGCCCTCAACCGAGAGCGCGTCGCCGGGAGTCAAGCCATGCGGCGTGAGGAGAACGCGGTCGTCCTCACGGATTCGCGTCTCCAACGGGTGCTCGCGCCGCAACCGGGCCGTGAGATGATCGAGGTGAGCGATCTCCATCCCGACCAGCGTTACGCCTTCATCCTGGAGCGCCGCGGGCGGCTTGGTCGCCAGGTGATAGAGCCATTCGCCGGCGGCGCGGTTCTCCTGGAGCAGCTGACGATGGAACCAGGTCCAGTACGCGAAGAGCTCCGGCGGTGCGAAGCGAAACAGGTTGAATAGCGGCGTCGGGACCGTCGAGCGCGCCTGCTGACAGACGCCCCGGCTCCCCACGGCGCAGATTTGACATGGCGCGACCGAGCTATAGAGGTCGAAGTCACCCGTATCGGGTCCCAAGTACCGGTTGACGCGCGAGATGCCGTCCAATTGGTAGCGGTCGTAGCCGGTCAGGAGGCCGGTCGCGGCGACGTAGCCGACATTGCGGCTCTGGGCCCAGAGGTCGAGCGTCCGCTCGTCTTCGGGCGCGATGCTCGCCCCGGCCCGGGTGAGGACGGGATGTGATGCCAGGGCCAGCCGCGTCGCTCCTGCTTCCCCCAGCTCCTCGACCACCGCCTCGGGCAGGACGTCCGGCTCGCGAGACCGCAGGACCTCGCGGTAGACCAGCGCCTGGACGCCGCCGGCGTGGCGCTGGCCGGTGATCCGGTCCGGCTCGGAGCCGAACGATCCGCCCGTCTTGACCTCGGTCAGCTTGATCGTCTTTCCCTGGCGCTCGATCCGGTCGATTCTCCCGGAGAGACCGCGTGCCGGCGAGTGCACCAGCCGTTCCTGCAACAGCTCGAGCGTCGTGCCCTCCGGCCAGGACTCCTCGCACAGGGCAACGACATCGGCGGCGGCGTCGACCGGCGCCCGGTGCAGCTTCTTCGGTCCTGTCTTCGGCCGGTCGAGGAGCAAGTGCGCGAAATCCGCGACCCACGAGCGCCGCACGCCCTCGAGATAGGCATCCCGCATCTGGGCGCGGGATGCACCTTCCACCCTGGCGTCGGCGGCTCGGCGGTAGCCCGCGTGGATCGCGCTGCCACGGGTAAACGACGGCTCGGTGCGATCGCGCAGCACGTCGCGGCTCACGCCAACAAAGCGCTCGTAGAAATGCGCCAGCGGGCAACCGTAGATCCCTTCCATCGCCGTGCCGTTTAGCGCGTACTCCGGCGCGATGATGAACTTGAGGAGCACCGTGACCTCGCGTTCTCCTCCCGTTCGCGCCCGGACCGCTCTCAGCAGCTGAAGTCGCACCCGTTGCGGCCGGTTGGCCCGCTGGAGCCCGTCGAAGCAGCGTCGCAGCGCCTCGAAGTAGTGGGAGAAACGTTGTCGCCCGGCCGTGGTGCCTGGCCACCACTCGTTCTTGTAGACGTGCGCGGCGCCGAGCGCGTCGCCCTCCTCGCTCGTCAACCGGAGGTGAAGCTTGGCGGGACCGGACTCCTCGTCCAGTCTCGTCGCCATGACCGGCACGTCGAGCCAGACCGGCTCGCCGACCGATCCCGCGAGCACTGATCGGGCCGCTTGGAGATCGCGCGGGACGCCGCTCATAGTGCCGCCTCACCATCGGTTAGCACCGGAGGCTCGTGCCAGCGCACGAGGGAAAACCGTTGGGTCATGCCGAACGGCTCGGGGTCGTCTGTCCGTGCCGCGAGCGTGCCGGCCACCGCGAGGAGGACATCCCACGGGTGCGGCGGGTCGGCAGCATCCTCCGGCGGCGCGTATCCCGCCAATTCGCTAAACACGAGCCGCGCCGCGTCGAGTAGGTGAGCGAGTCCAGGGTCCGTCTCACGCTCAGCTGCTGTCTGCCGGTCCCAGGTCCGGATGGCCCAGGCCATCGCGGACTCGCCGGCTCCGTCGCGCATCGCGATCCGGCCGCGCAGCAGCGCCCAAGCGCGCCAGGCCTCGTCGTCGGTCGCCGCCTCGCGCCAGTGCCCGACGAGTCGCTGAACTTCTGCCTCGTAATGCTCCCTTTCGTCAATTGAGAGCACGTCCAGCCCTCTCAACAGGGTCCGGACCGCGGCATCCTCCGGCCGGAGTCGATCCCCCGGTGTCGTCGAGACCAGCGTCCGGACCAGCCTGAGCAGCGCCCGGATCAGGCTGGCGCGTTGCTGGCGAACAAGTGACCGCGAGAGCGCCGACACCTCCCCCAGGTCGCGAGAAGCGGTGTCGAACTGCCAGCGGGAGAGGGCATTGATTGCCCGCTGGAGCGCTTCTTCCGCGCGGTCCTCGGCTGGGTTGACCACGCCGCCACCGGTCTCCACGAGCGCGCCCTCCCGGTCGGCCGCCAGGATCCGGGCGACCATCCGCGCGCCCGTCTTGCCAGAGGGCCCTTTCACGGTGGGGTCGTCACCGGCGAAACGTTGCTTCGCCACTATCAATCGTTCACTCGCGAGCTGAGCCAAGAAGAGGTCCGCTTCCGCATCGTGCCAGCGCGCCCGTGCGCTGGCCCCCGGTGCTTCAGACTGGCCGTCAGAGTCTGCCATCGGTTAGACATGCCTTGGTTGACGCCGGCGGATCCAGTTGAGTATCCGCCACGCGCCCCGGCCGGGCAAGGTGACCGGCTCTGGCTTCAAGGAGCAGTCACGGATGAGCTTGCCCCGGATTCCCATCGTGCTGGTCGATGCCGAGGCCGTCCAGGATCCGGTCGCTACCGCGCTGGCTGGTCTCCCGGATATTGGCGTCGGTCCTCGGCAGACAGGCGCACCGGTGCTGGCCGGGTCGGGCCTCTCCCCTCTCGCCCGCCGGACGGTGTCGTGGCTGGATGAGCAGGGCGTAGCCGCGTACATCCGTCCGGCACCGTCGCGTGGCGGGCTCCTTCGGCGCTTCCGAAAGGAGAGCTGGTCCCCGGTACCGGTGGCGCATCGCGCCGCGCGCTTTCCCGTGGTATCGGTCCCGTCGGGTCTCGCCCCACCCGCCCCGGTCATCCTCACGGTCGACCTCGGTGCACGAGATGCGCTGCCGATTGCCGGACTGATCCGTTATGTACACCCCAGGCTGGGAATCGCCGTTCGTCTGGCTCGCCCGGACGACGGCGCGGCCGCCGATATTGCCCTCGCCTTCCGCACGGTGGCCATGCTGCTGGCGACCAACGTCCGGGGACATCGCATCATCGCGGCGACGAGCGATCTGGTGGCCGGTCACCTCCTCGCGCTCGCGCTCCAATCCCTC
>DASYWB010000471.1:0-1998 GCA_035936495.1 Thermomicrobiales bacterium | reverse complement strand
CACGGCCGCGATCTGGGCGATCAATTCGGGATCATCCGCGAGATGGTCCCCGTGGTTGGAGCGGGGCTGGCGTGGCGAACCGTCGCGCGCGAAGCCGCGTCCTTCGTGCCGTTCGCGGCCGGCACCATTCCGAAAGTTGCCATTGCCTACGTGGGCACGCACTCGGTCGGCCGGGCGGCGGACTTCTACTACCGATTCGGCCGCAAGCCGGATCGGGACCAGATGAAGGAGTACTACAAGCAGGCGGCGAATCGCGTCCGGTCACTTCCATTCCGGGCGTCAACAAACGATGGCATCACATCGAAGACCACAGATGTCGCGGCGGCGCAGGGAAGCGAGAGTGAATCTGCATCCACGGGTTAGGCTCGGGTTAGAGTCCGAACGTGGATAGACGCTCCTGAAACTCGGAGACGTTCATGCCGAGCAGGGATGACGCGGCGACGCGGTCGCCCTCCGTTTGGTTGAGCGCTTCCGAGAGTGCTTGCCGCTCAACATCGGCCAGCAGTTCCGACATTCGGCTGCCCGAGCGGACCCGAGCGCCAACATCGACGAAGCGGCGGTTATCCGAGCCCGTGAAATCCAGATGCTCCTCGGTGATGACGCCACTCTGTGATAACACGGTCGCGCGTTCGATCATGTTCTCTAGCTGCCGCACGTTGCCAGGCCAGTGATAGTCCATCATCGCGTTCATCGCTTGCTGGCTGATCCGCGCCGGCGGTGAGCCAGACGTGTAGCGGTGCTTCTGGAGAAAAATGCTCTACCAGCAGGGGAATATCGTCTCGCCGGTCGCGGAGGGCGGGAAGGTGAATCGAGATCACGTTGAGCCGGTAAAAGAGGTCCTCACGGAATCGCCCTTCCTCGATCTCCTGGGTGAGGATTTTGTTGGTCGCGCTGATGACGCGCGTGTCGATCTTGACGACGATCGTTCCGCCAACCCGCTCGAACTCGCGCTCTTGCAGCACGCGGAGCAGCTTCTTCTGCGTGGAGAGCGACATCTCGCCGACTTCGTCGAGGAAGATCGTCCCCTTATTGGCCATCTCGAAGCGACCCTTGCGTTGGTTCATCGCCCCGGTAAAGGAGCCTTTCTCATGACCAAATAACTCACTCTCGAGCAGGGTTTCGGGCAGAGCCGCGCAGTTCACCTTCACCAAAGGACCGCGCGAGTAGCTTGAAGAGTTATGCAGAATGCTGGCAACCAGCTCTTTGCCGGTACCCGTCTCGCCCGAGATCAAGACCGTGGCGTCCGAGCGGGCAACACGGCCGATGGTCTTGTAGACCTCCTGCATCGCGGCGCTGTTCCCGATCATGACGTCGTTGGGATCACGATCGAGGCGGGTCGAGAGCTCCTGAACTTGCTCACTCAGCGCCTTGCGCTCGAAGAACCGCTGGACGGTCACCATGACGTGATCGAGATCGAATGGCTTGGTAATGTAATCATAGGCACCGAGCTGAATGGCTTCAATGGCCACATTCGAGGTGCCGAAGGCGGTCATGATGACGACCGGGAGATGCTCGCCGGCTTCCCGTCCGGGCTTCCCGCTGGCTTCCCGGAGGACATCGAGACCACTCTTGTCCGGCATCCGGACATCCATCAGGACGAGGTCCGGATGATCACCATCGGAACCATGGAGCGAGGTGAGGACGCCCGTTCCGTTCTCGGCCTCGGAGACGGCGTACCCTTCTTCTTCTAATAGCTCACGGAGCATGCTCCGAATTGAGCTATCGTCGTCAGCGACAAGAATGCGCTGCATGCCTCTCCTCATGTGGACGTTGACGCCCGAGTTTGCGGCGACGGAAACCGCCATATTGTTGGTCTCTGAGTATACATCGCACTCTCTCCCATTCGACTCCGTATACTGTCCAAACTTACCCAAACCGTCCGGAGGTGGATGAGAAGGAGTCGCTGGTTGGACCGTTGGTCATGTGTTGTTCTCGTCGGGCTCAGTGGCACCGGCAAGACGACGGTTGGGCGCATCGTTGCTGACCGGCTGGGCTGGG
>DASYWB010000470.1:0-11918 GCA_035936495.1 Thermomicrobiales bacterium | reverse complement strand
GCCCAACACGACGTACTGGGTTACCAATGACTGGTGACCGCAACCAGTTCGCGCACAGCCGGCATGAGGGCATGTCGAATAACGCAACCACTCGTCCCTGTAAATATGCTTGGAGGCGCAAGACGACCCGGCCTAGAATCGGTGGAGCTGCCCTGCTTTGCCTCGTGAGGACGGTCCTCGTTGCTCCTTGAACACGGTGATATCTGGATTCTGGAGAGCGTCCCGGATACGTTCAACCTGCTTGCGTGAGGCGTTTGGAGGTGTCTCGTCGAGTGCCACGTACTCCACCTGATCGGCTTCATCGGTCGGGACCGGATTGCCGCCCAGGATGTCACACACGAACGAGAACACAATCTCGCCCTGTTCAGGCTGTTCTGGCTTGCTGTAGATGCCGACCACGCGCGTAAGGGCGACACCATCCCACGGTGCCTCGCTCGCTTCGAGTGCGCCTCCGGGGAGATTCCAGAGGTCGAGGTCCCGTCGCTGGCACAGGATCACTCGGTACTTGGAATCGAAGCTCATGCCGAATACACCAACGCTGAACATCCTGCTTGCACGTATCCTGTGGTCACTGATGACTGGTGACGCCCACCTGTTCGCACATCGTCAACACCGGACACGTCGAGCAACGTGGCCGTTCGCCGGTGCAGATGTGCTTGCCGAAGGGGACGAGGAGCTCGTTGATCGCGACGTGGTACCGTGCTGGGAGCTTCCGCTCTAAGGCGACCGTCGTTTGCTCGGGCGTGCGGGTGGCGACGTAGCCCCAGCGGTTGGTGACGCGGTGGACGTGGATATCGACGCTGATCCGGGGCTGGTTGCAGGCGATGCCGAGCGCCAGATGGCTGCACTTGACGCCGACGCCGGCAAAGGAGCGCATCACGCCCTCGTCGCAGGGCAACTCCCCGCCGTATTCAGTCATCACGCGCTCGGCGACGGCCTTGATCTGTACGGCTTTGCGCTCGTGGAAGGTCGAGGGTGCGATCAAGGCGTCAATCTCTTCTATCGATAACGCGGTGACGGTCTCTGGGGATGGCGCCGCCTCGAAGAGCCGGATGCTGATCGGCAAGCTGGCCTCGTCGCGTGTCCGGATCGAGATCATGCACGCGACCAGCTGCTGAAACGGCGTCGCAAACCCGGCCTCGGCCAGCGCGAACATCGCCGCCTTCGGAAACGGTTGGACCGCCTCGCGGATACGCGTCATCGCCACATCGATATCAAAGGGTACGAGCGCCATCCGGCTAAACCCTCCCCTCTTGACCGATCAGTCTAGTTCAGCGGGGAATTATGACAACGATGGCGGGCGTCTAACGCGCGCGTCGTTCCGCTCGTTCGCGCCACTGCTGGCGGGCGGTAGCCTTGATCTGATCGCCGCTTTCCCGCCAGACGTGGATCGCGGTCGGCAGCACCGAGACGATGATGATGAGGAGGATGATCGGCAACAGATAGCGATCGACGCTCGGAATCGCGCTGCCGAGGAAATAGCCGGCCAGCGGCAGGCCGATCGCCCACAGGACCGCCCCGATGACGTTGAACGACAAGAACCGCGGATAGGACATCGAGCCGATCCCCGCGACCACCGGGATGAATGTCCGCACGATGGGAAGGAAACGCGCCAGGATAATCGCTTTACCGCCGTGCCTCTCGAAGAAGCGTTCGGCGCGCTGGAGGTGGTCGGGGTTGAAGAGCAGCGATTCCGGTCTCCGGAAAAGACGCCGCCCCACGCGGTTGCCAAAGGCGTAGCCGGTTGCGTCCCCGACGACCGCCGCCACGAAGCAGACCAGGACCAGGAGCGCGATGTTCAGGTAGCCCTGAGAAGCTAAGAAGCCGGCGGTGAAGAGCAAGCTGTCGCCGGGTAGGAAGAACCCGACCAAGAGTCCGGTTTCGGCGAAGATGATGCCAAAGAGTCCAAGATATCCGACGGCTCGGATCAGTTCTTCGAGGTCAAAATGGGGCATGAAGGTCCTTGAAGTGTCGTCGCGGGCGGTCGCGCTGGCAGGGCGCGGTGGGCCAGATGCCGATCCGAGTATAGGGTCTGGGCGGGGCGATTCGCCAGCAGTGACGTCACGACTCCGGCGCGGTGCCGAGCAGATTAGTCCAGAGGAGACGAGATGCTAGCCCCCTGGCCGGGCGCCATCCATCGCTCAGGTGGTCAAGACCGCGAAGATCGAGGCCGGGCTGGCCGTAGGCCCCGCGGGCGGCGCGGAGGAGGGCGACATCGCCGGCGGGGAAGGCGTCCACGGCGCCGTGTCCCCAGAGCAACGCCGAGCGGGCTGTCCACGGACCGACGAGCGGCAGGGCGCGCAAGGCTCGCTCCGAGCCATCGGCATCACTGAGCGCGGTTTCCCTATTGGGCAGGCCCCCTTGGCACGCGGCGCCGGCAATAGCGACGAGCGCGGCGGCCCGGCGGTTGGTGACGCCGCACGCGCGGACCATGGACGGCTCCGCCGTGGCGAGTTGATCGGCTCGCGGCAGTGGCACGAACACCCTCGCGTTCATCTGAATAGCGGTATTGAAGAGCAATGACAATCGGGTCTGGGCAACGGCCGCCGCGGCAACCGAGATGCTCTGGCCGACGATTGCCGTCACCAACCCCGCGTAGAGCGATCCATGACTGAACGACCGGAGGCCGGGGAATCGCTCGCTCACGGCACGAACGACCGGATCATCAAACGCCGGCAACACCTGTTCAAGGCCGAGGACGTGGCTTGCCCAGACCGCATCCAAAGCAGCCTCAGCCGTGCCGGAGATGAGCAGGGTATCACCTCTCTGGCGTACCCCGCGCCAGACAACTCGCTCACCTTCCCACCCCACCCAGATCAGCCTGCCATCGAGCCAGTCCATGTCCGGCCAGCGTCCACGTGACCAGACCACTGGGCCACATGTCTGGCTGAGCGAGAATCCCTCTGGTGTGATGATAGCCCGCTGGTCTTGAGTCGCCATGCCGCCTCCCGCGAACATCGCGAGCTCAGGAGGGATGGTCTGTCACCATCAACGGCTTCACGGGCACGCCGTCACTCCATTCGCCAAGCGATCGCTGCCTCTCTGTGCCGCCAAGCGCTACCTCGCACCAATCCCCGGTGAAGGCACAGGCCATCAGACCATCGAGGAGCTTCCAGAGCCCCAGGAAGTCGAGCGCATCGACTTCGCTGAGTGTGCCGGCGGTTTGGGGCATGAGGTGGTCGGATACCAGCGGGGGATCGCCCCGCGTATCCGAACGGACGACGATGAAATCCCGCTGATCGAGCGGGACGTGGTCGAGACCGGCCCAGATCACCTTGGCACCGATGTCGCCGACGATCGTGTCGTCTTCACCGGCAACGATCAGCGCCATAATCGTCGCCGGGATCGAGTCGAGATCGACTACTGGCGCCCCGAGCTGATCACCCGTACTGCCACAGCCAGCACAGCCACCCGGCTCGACGGGCATCAGCACCCGGGGTATCGGAACTCCTTCGGCCTCCGCGACTGCCGCGTAGTTTGCCGCCAGAACCCCACCGAGAGAATGGCCAACCACTACGACGCGATCAGGTTCGATCACGGGCAATCCACGCGCGCCCACCTGTCCGAGCATCATCTCAACGCCCGCCATCGCGTCCGGTAGGTAATCGCTTGGGTCCTGCGCGCCGAAATTCGCATCCTGATAATCGGGATAGAAGACTGCCGCGCCGTTCAGCGCCAAGTGGTTGATCCAGGAGAGATAGCGGCCGGGGTTGAGCGACGTATAACCGTGAAAGAAGATGACCAGCGGTAACGGCTTCGCCGTGGGAACGACCCCCTCCGCGTCCGCCGGGAAGAAGAACCAGCCGCCGGTCGGCATCTCGCCCAAACGCCGGTGCTCAACGCGCGCGAATGGCGCCGCCGAGCCGCCGGGCCCCTTGACCGGCTGGGCGGGCGGGCGAGGGTGGATACCTTGCCTCGCGCCATTCGCGCCGCCAGGACTTGGCGGCAGGGCCGCGGCGAGCGAGCCAGCGACGAACACCACTGAAACGATCATGGCTCCGATGGGCGGCAGACGGCGAAGTAGCAACAAGATCGTCCCTGATGTTCTGCTTACAGCATGACCTGGCCAAGCCTACGCCGTCTCGACCGAGGTGACCAGGGTTGAGTGTATCCGCGCTATGCAGAGCACTCCTCCGGGTTTCGTATGACTTCCCTATTCGCGGAACCGCTCGTCAAGCCATGCCGAGACTTGTCGCCCCAGATTGGGCAACGTGCACACCGCGTGCAGCTCGTCGAGCGTCGAGATGCCGGCCAGCCGCACCCTGGGCTCCAGCCGCCGCGCGATCAAGCCGCGCTCGGTGGCCCGTGCGAAAAGGGTGTCCGTGCGTTCGTTCGCATCGAGAATCGTCACATCCCCGGCCGCCGCTCGCGTGCCCACGAGGTACCATGCGGCCTGTTGGGTCGGCCCGACGACGAGATCGGCAGACTCCAGCACGCCAAACGCCGTGCCGGCCGTGGCGACGGGCAGCGCGAGCGTGTCTCCAGCAACGACCACGCTACGTTCGAACCCTCGCTCGGCCGCGTGGCGAAAGATGAGCCGGTGGCGTGCGCTCCCCTCTAACATTGTGGCGGCCACGATCACGTTGACACCCGCCGAAATCACGCCGCGCACGTCCTCCGCTCGCTTAGGGTCAGGCGCGGCGACGGTGAAGGAGACGCCACTGAGCTGGATGACGCTGCTAATGAGGTCCTGCAGGCAGGCGATGAGCAGACGGTCCAATGCTGGGGCATCGAGGACGTGCGCGAGTCCCGCCAGTTCCGGCCAGGCCGCGTCGTAGGCGGCGATAGTCAGGCTCTGGCGAGCCGTCGCGCCGTTCATGGTTATCCGGCTTGAGCGGTCATGATGTTGCCCCCTTGGTTGAGTACGATGACCGTGGAATGGGAACGTCGAGAGTGCCGTGCATAGAGTACGCTAGCGAGCCCGGCCGTCGCGCTCCGCTTGCCGGATAATGATCCGGAATCGTTGGCTGATCGCTGGTTGAGATGGCTGGACTAATACCTGCACGTCGAGGATGAGAACGCCGGTGGTCGTGACCCAAGATGAAGCAGGAACGGGAGCAAAGGCGACTCCGCCAGGCGATGCCCTCGCCGATGCCGGGGGGCTGGAACCGGACGAACCGACCAGCGCCCTTGCCGCTTTCGAGTCCCGGCGGTTCTTGCTCTTCTGGTCGACGATCTCACTTTCACTGACGGGGCTGTGGGTCCGCATCACTGCCCAGGGCTATCTCGTCTACGACCTCACCGACGACGAGTTCTTGCTCGGGTTGGTCGCCTTCGCGAACGCGGCTCCCGTGCTTCTCGCTGCTCCCGTCGCCGGCGCCGTCTTGGACCGGATCGACCGCCGCCGCGTCCTCCTCATCGTTCAACTGACGCTCGTGGTGTCCGGCTTCGCCCTGGCGGTATTGGTCCAGACCGGTGTCATCCAGGTGTGGCAGATCATGCTGATCGCCATCGTCAACGGCGTTGCCTCCGGTTTCGACTGGCCCGCCCGCCTGACGTTGATGCCCGCGTTGGTCGAACGCCGGCAGCTCAAGAGCGCGGTCGCGCTGACGGCTGCCGCGTTCAACGGCTCCCGGATCATCGGTCCGGCCATCGGCGGCTACCTCATCGGCCTCGTTGGGCTAGCGGCCTGCTTCTACTTCAACGCCGCGATGTACGTGCCCTTCGTCATCGTCCTGGCAACTCTCTCCATCGACCGGGTGGTCGTGCCGCCGGACCAGGTCGCCGGCGTCCGCGGCGCCTTTGGCAACCTGCTCGATGGGTACAAGTACATCTGGCGGACTCCCACCATCCGGGGTCTGCTCTCCGTGGACATCGTCCCGCTGATGTTCGGCATCGCCTACTTCACGCTCGCCCCGGCCGTCGCTCGCGACGTGCTCGGGCTCGGTGGCCGCGGTCTCGGTTTGCTGCTGGCCGCGAACGGGATCGGCGCGCTGGCCGGCACGATTGGCGTCGCCATGCTGAGCGGCGTGCGCCAGCGCGGCCGCATCGTCATCATGGGCGTGGGCTGCTTCGCTGTGCTGTTGGTCTGCTATGCGCTGTCGAGCAACATGATCCTCTCGCTGGTGCTGATTCTCATGCTCGGGCTGGCAACCTCGACCTATGCCACCTTCAACGACACCCTCGTCCAAACGCTCGTCGACGAGAACTACCGGGGCCGTGTCCTCGCCGTCTACACGATGCTCTGGGGTCTGACGCCAATCGGCGGCCTGGAGGCCGGGTTCCTGGCCCGGTTCATTGGCGTCCAGGGAGCGCTGGTCGTCAACGGGTTGATCGTGCTCGCCTACGTGCCGGTCTTGCTGCGGTATACCCCAGTGCGGCGGATTGATTAGGTCGGGCCATATGTGGACCGGCACCGGTGTCGAGGGCAGTGAGCTTGCGATATAGAGGGATGGCGTGGT
This sequence comes from Thermomicrobiales bacterium, assembly GCA_035936495.1. Lineage (GTDB taxonomy): Bacteria > Chloroflexota > Chloroflexia > Thermomicrobiales > UBA6265 > DASYWB01. The sequence goes on along the minus strand of DASYWB010000470.1, from coordinate 5,517 downwards.
GATGCGCAGAAGTGTGATACAACACGCCTGAAAGCCGGAAAGCCGCTGGGGATTAGCCAAGCTGGAGTGTTCGGCTGGAGGTCCGCGATGGTGGGGCCTCCATGTAGGGTGAAGCCGCGATCGCGGCGTCACGGAATCGGCTCGATGCCGAGGAGATAGGCACGATGACAGACGAGAAGCGATCCAATGACCTGATCCGGCGAGCGTTGCGGGCGCGGTCTAGCCGCCGGGACGTCGTGCGGCGGGGTGCGGCGCTCGGCCTCAGCGCTCCTGCCGTCGCCGCGTTGACCGCGCGGAGCGCGGGCGCTCAGGGGACGCCACCGGCGTTCAATTCCGAGCTCTCGGGAGAGATTACGTTTTGGCATGGTCTTGGGACCGAGGCTGAGCCCCTGACAAACACAATCCTCCCCCTGTTCGAAGAGCAGTTCCCCAACGTATCAGTCAACGTTCTTCAGGTGCCGTTCGACCAGCTGCAGAACAAGTACAACACGGAGGCGTCAGCCGGCGGGGGGCCGGACGTCCTGCTCGGGCCATCCGACTGGATCGGCGGGTTTGTCGAAGCCGACATCATTCTCCCGCTCGGCGACCTGATGGACGAGGAGCTGCGGGCCGGCTATAACGACGCGAGTCTCAGTGGCGTCACCTTCGAGGACACGCTCTATGCCGTGCCCCAGAACATCAACGGCGTGGCGCTCTTCTACAACACTGACCTTGTCCAGGATCCGCCAAAGACGACCGAAGAGTTGAAGTCGATGGCGGGAGAGCTTGCCACTGGACCCGACCAGTACGGCTTTGGACTGGTCGCGAACTTCTACTCCAATGCCGGATACCTGTATGGATACGGCGGCGATGTGCTCACCGAGGATGGCCAGCAGTCCGCCTTTGATTCCGAGGCAACGGTTCGGTTCTTAACGCTGTTGCAGGAGCTGGCCCAGACGGAGGGGGTCTTTACCCAAGCGGACCAGGGAGCGGTGGAGTCCCTGTTCCAGGAGGGCCAGGTGGCGATGATGTTCAACGGACCGTGGTTCCTGCAGGGCGCCCGGGATGCCCTCGGCGCGGAGAAGGTGGCCGTCGCGCTGCTGCCCGCCATCAGCGATAACGACAATGCGCCAGCGCGGCCCTTCGTCGGCGTCCAGGGTCTCTACATCAACAGCAATCTGGATCCGGAGCAGGCGGAGCTGGCGTTCGAGTTCGCCCGCTGGTTCAGCACGGTTGGCACGCAGATCTTGGTCGATGAGGCGGGACAGCTTCCCGCGAGCACCTTTGTCACCGTGCCGGAGGACGAGCCGGCGGCGGAGACGTTCGTCGAGCAGTATGAAGTCGGCGTGGCGCTTCCCACCGCTCCGCTGATGCAGAGCGTCTGGACACCTGCCGGCGACATGATCACCAAGGTCATCGAGGGCCAGGCCACTCCCGAAGAAGCGGCTCAGGAAGCGGCCGAGACAATCAACAGCGCGGGTTAACTCCGTTCCACGCGCTTGGATCAACGCCATCTAGACAGCGCGGGTGGCCTACGCTAGGGCCGCCCGCGCTTCTCCCAGTCATGAGGAGTGCGGGGCGATGGGCCAGCAAACGATTGGGCAAGTCGGCGCGGCTGGCCCAGTCACCGGCATTGCCGAGGAGCGGCGCGGCGAACCGGCTGCACCCAAACGTGGCCGGGGCAGCGACTACCGGCTGCCGTTTCTCTATATCTTGCCGGCGGCTGCCGTACTCGGTTTAGTGACGCTCTATCCTATTGTCTATCAGATCTACATGAGCCTGACGGATTACACCCGTCGCAACCTCCGGGGCAACCCACCGGAGTTCGTTGGTCTCGACAACTTTGCTCGCATCCTGACGAACGATCTTGGTATCTCTAATTTCAACTTCTACAGAACGTTGGCGTTCAACGTTACGTGGACGGTAACCAACGTCTTTTTCCATGTGACGATTGGCATCGCAATCGCGCTGCTCCTGAACCGCAAGCGCCGTATCATCGGCCGCCGGTTCTTTCGATCCGTCTTCATCTTTCCGTGGGCGATGCCCCCGCTCGTCGTGGCCATCGTCTGGCGCAACATGTTCAATCGTGAGTTCGGCGCCGTGAATCTGCTACTCGGTTCGCTTGGCATTCCTAACGACATCCGCTGGCTCGAATCAACCAATGCGCCGATTTCGTTCCTGGGCTTTCTACCGCTCGCGTTCTACGCGGTGCTCCTCGTCAACGTTTGGCTGGGATGGCCATTCATGATGGTGGTCGCGACCGGCGCGCTGCAGTCCATTCCAGGCGATCTCTACGAGGCGGCGACCATTGACGGCGCTAATCGCTGGCGGCAACTTTGGGACATTACGGTGCCGCTTCTCCAGCCGGCGATGGTTCCCGCGATTATGTATGGGTCGATCCTGACCTTCAATCAGTTCAACGTCATCTATTTCATCACGGGAGGCGGACCGTTCGGTCGAACGCAGATCCTCGTCACGCAGGCGTTCGAGCTCGTCAACCCGCAGGGGCTCTACGGCGTCGCGGCAGCCTACAGCATCATCATCTTCTTCGTCTTGCTTGCAATCACACTCTTGCAGAACCGGTATCTGCGAGGACTGGAGGTGGCATAGATGGCCGTCCAAGAACAGGCGCATCCACTGAGACAAGAGCGGAATCGGGGAGCTGGCCAGGTCGCCCCGCGCGCCGATTTTCAGCGGTCACGGCAGTACGGGCCTATGATCGAAGACATCCTCGCTCACCTTGCGCTGATCTTCATCCTGCTCGTGGTGCTCTTTCCGGTCCTCTGGGTCATTTCGCTCGCTCTCGACCCCCGCAATATCGCTCGGCCCACATCGCTGCGGCTGATCCCACCGGGGGCGTCGCTTGATGCGTTTCGGCGGATCTTGACCGAGCCGCTTCCAAATAACGTCGGCTTTTGGACCATGTTCAGGAACAGCATGGTCGTCTCGCTCGGGACTAGCGTTGTGGTCACCGCGTTTGCGGTAACCGCTGCCTATGCCTTCGCGCGGTTCCGCTTCCCAGGACGGAAGTGGGGACTCTTCGCCTTTATCGCCGTGCAAATGCTGCCGGGTGTGGCAACGTTGGCGCCGCTTTTTGTCCTGCTCAATAGCATCACGGTGCCGGGAGCGGACGACCGTCTGCGAGCAACGCTGCTCGGCCTCAGCATCGCCTACGTCAGCACCGCGCTTCCCTTCGCGATCTGGAATCTGAAGGGCTACATCGACACGTTACCGACCGACCTCGAGCAAGCGGCGATGGTCGATGGAGCCGGTCCCAACCGGGCGTTCATCGACGTGATCCTGCCGCTCATTCTTCCCGCTCTCGCAGTGACGATGCTGCTCGGCTTCATGGCGGGGTGGACGGAGTTCATTCTCGCCTGGACGTTTATCAGCGACGCGTCCCGTATCACGCTCGCGATGGGGCTCTATTCACTGCAAGGTGAGTATTCGAGCCAGGTGCCCTGGTCCGAGTTCGCGGCCATGTCGATTCTGATTACGCTGCCCGTCGTCGTGGTCTTTTTCCTTCTGCAACGCTGGTTCGTCTCTGGGCTGGCCATCGGCGCGGTCAAAGGCTAGACACGAGGGATTGATCTGTGGATTTGCCTGTTGCTATCGAATCTCGACGGCCGACTGCCGGTACCGGAACGCCCGATTGGGTAAAGCACGCGGTCTTCTATCAGATCTTTCCGGACCGGTTCGCCAAGAGCGACCGCCTTCCGAAGCCGGGCAATTTGGAGCCCTGGAATAGCGATCCAACCGCCCACGGCTACAAGGGCGGCGATCTGCTCGGTGTCGTCGAGCACCTTGACTATCTCCAGGACCTTGGCGTCACCGCGCTCTACTTCAACCCGATCTTTCAGTCGACCGCCAACCACCGCTACCACACCCATGACTATTTCCGGGTCGATCCCCTCCTCGGCGGCGATGAGGCGCTTGAAGAACTACTAGACGCCTGTCACCGTCGTGACATCCGGGTGGTCCTCGACGGGGTCTTCAACCACGCCAGCCGCGGCTTCTTCCAATTCAACGACGTGCTGGAGAATGGCGCGGCCTCCCCCTGGCTCGACTGGTTCACCTTCAAGGGTTTCCCCGCCAACGCCTACGACCATCACCGGCCGCCGGATTACGAGGCTTGGTTCAAGCTCCACGCCCTCCCCAAGCTCAATACCGACAACCCCCAGGTCCGCGAGTACCTGATGCGCGTCGGCGAATACTGGATCCGGCGGGGTATCGACGGCTGGCGGCTCGACGTGCCGGAGGAGATCCGGACACCCGGCTTTTGGCAAGAGTTCCGGCAGCGCGTCAAAGCGATCAACCCGAACGCCTACATCGTCGGCGAGATCTGGCACGAGGCGAGGGAGTGGCTCCAGGGTGACCAGTTCGACGGGGTCATGAACTATCTCTTTACCGGGCCGGCAATCGCCTTCAGCGGTCGAGACCACGTCGTCAAAGAGGCGGTCGTGGGGCGATCCTATGCCCCCTGGCCCGGCATCGACGCCCCGAACTACGCAGCAAAGGTCGACCGCGTCCTCGGGCTCTATCCTTGGGAGATCCAGCTCACGCAGCTCAACCTGCTCGACAGCCACGATACGTCGCGATTCCTCAGCATTGCGGGCGGCGACCTCACCAGCGTCAAGCTCGGCGCGCTGCTGATGTTCACCTTCCCCGGCGCTCCTTGCATCTACTACGGCGACGAGATCGGGATGACCGGCGTCCTCCCCGCCCCGTGGGTCCGCCAGAGCTTCCCGTGGGACCCCCCGGAAACGTGGGATCACGACCTCCTGCACTTCTACAAATCGCTCATAGCGCTCCGTCGCTCGCGAGAGGCGCTGCGGACCGGGGATTACACGCGACTCTACGCCGAGGGCGACGTCTATGCTTGTGCCCGCTCACTCGGGGATGCCCGCCTTGTGGTGGTCGTCAACACCGCTGAAGAGGCACGGGAGGCTCTCGTACCCCTCCCCCGGCTGGCGGCGCGGAGGGTGAGCGAGATATTCTCCACCGGCGATGCCCCTTGTATTCAGGTTGACGGAAGTAGGCTCCGTCTGACCATGCCGCCGCGCTCAGGCGCCGTGCTCGATGCTCCCGCCGGCTGAGGATCATGATTGGCACGATGTCGAGTACGACGACGAATCTTACGATCTGGAAGAATCCAGGGCGCCGATGCCGCGGGCCGGTGACCAAGATGCCCATCGCTTGTGCTACTACAGACGGACCGACTCCCCGCGCCGTGTAGCGCCGCGGGTCCTGATTGGATGTCTGTTGTCGCAAGCAACGAGGATGTCCGGCAGGGGCATCGGGTGTGGGAATTCCCCGCGTTATCGGAAGCGGTGCTCTTCGATGGGCATAGTAGAAGCGCTTGCGGACGATAACGGGTAGGATCGTGCTCGCGCACCAGGCATGAGGTCGCTGGCGTGCCTACCGCGGGAGCGGTCCGGGACTTGCGGGGAAGGTTTGCAGACTTTACGCTGTAGTCAGGGGCGGTGAAGACGGCCACGAAGGCAGGCGATCTTCCCGCGCCGTCGTGCAGAGACCCAA
>DASYWB010000469.1:0-9810 GCA_035936495.1 Thermomicrobiales bacterium | reverse complement strand
GGACGGCATCAAGCGCGAGGCGTCCAACACCAGGAATCGCGAAGAGCTGCTCCACGATGACCGTACCGCCCAGCAGATACCCGGTTTGGATCCCAACGACAGTAATCACCGGCACGAGTGCGTTCCGGAGAGCATGGCTTAGGACAACGACCCTGTTTGTCAATCCCTTGGCGCGGGCGACGGTTAGGTACTCCTTCCCCAGCTCTTCCAACAGAGCCGAGCGCGTCATTCGGGTGATCGAGGCAGCCAGCAACGCCCCGAGTGAGATGGCCGGCAGCACCAGGGAGCGTAAGTTGTCAAATACTCCCTGGGAGACCGGAACGAATCCCGTCGTCGGCAGCACCGGCCAGCGCAACGAGACGAAGAGGACCAAGAGCGTCCCCAGCAGGAAGTTGGGGACCGAGAGTCCAACCAACCCGGCGATCCGGGCGAAGAGGTCGACCGGACCATTGCGGTTGACCGCGGCGAGGATCCCGGCCGGAATGGCGAACACTAGCGACGCGATGGTCGCCAGCGCGGCGAGCTCCAGTGTCGCTGGAAGACGGTGCAGGATCTCGCGGGCCACGGGCTGACCAGTGCGGAGCGAGCTACCGAGATCGCCACGGAGCGTGTCACCAAGCCAGACCAAATACTGCACCGGCACGGGCTTGTGGAGCCCATACGAGCGGGCGATGGCCTCACGCTGGGCGTCGGAGACGTCCGGTCCGAGGCCGATCATGACGTCGACGAAATCGCCGGGGATGGCCTGCATGGCGCCGAAGACCAGCATCGAGATTCCCAGCAGCGTTGGCAAGAAGACGGTGACGATCCGGCGGAGGATGTAGCTCAGCACGGGAGACGGCCCTCACTGAACTCGAGGACCCCCGCCTCCTCTCTCGCGCCCGGGAGAGGGGCGTTGGGAGACTCACGTGTCCAACGCGAAAGCTTAGGCGCCACCAACCGTCGTCTGCTTCAGGGTATCCCAGGTGTTGATCGGGTTCGGATTGAATCCCTGAACATCGTCACGATGGGCGAAGTAGGCCAGGCGGGTGGAGATGAAGATCGCGGGCGCTGCCTCAGCGATCTTCTGCTCGGCCTGGCGGTAGATCTCCTGCCGCTGGGCGGGATCCAGCGTCGTCCGGCCTTGCTCCAGGAGCTCGTCCACCTCTTGGTCGCTGAATTGGAAGGCATTGACCGAGCCATCCGTGTGGAATGCGGGGTAGAGGGCCCGGTCGGGGTCGTTGCCGCTGCCGTTGAAGCTGACGAACGACTGGAAGTCACGCGCCCGCCACCGCTCAATGAAGGTTCCCCACTCTACCTGGTCGAGATTGGCGGTGATGCCGACCTCCTGGAGCTGTTGCTGGAGCACTAGGGCGATGTTGATGAACTCGGGGTAGAGCGGAGAGGCGACGATATCCATCTCGAAGCCGTCGGCGACACCGGCCTCAGCCAGCAGATCCCGAGCGCGATCGAGATCCCGGCCGTAGAGTGGCAGTTGATCGACGGGAATACCCCAGTCGCCCAAGGTGGGGACGATGGGACCGGTGATGGACCCCCGGCCGAAGAAGATCGTATCGAGAATCGCCTGGCGATCAACGGCCAGGCTGATGGCCTGGCGGACGGCAACGTTGTCGAACGGCGGCTCTTTGGTGTTGAGACCGAGCAGGTAGTAGTCGGTCGTCTCCTGGTTGATGACCTGGACGCCTTCGCTCTGGCTCGCGAGGTCAACCGAGGCGGCATCGGCGAGGCTGGTCAGCCCGATCTCGCCCGTTCGGATCGCGGCGAGACGGGACGATTCGTCGGGGAGGATGCTCCAGATAAGCTGCTCCAGTTTGGGCAGGCCCGCTTCCCAGTAGGCAGTATTGGCCCCCATCACTGTTCGCGTGTCTGCCGTGTACTCGGTGAGTCGAAACGGGCCGGTGCCCGCCATCGTTGATTGGAGATCGCCGGTCTTTTCGACCTCTTCCCGTGGCACGATCGCCGCCCAGGGAGATCCCAGGGTCGCCAACAGCGGGCCGTATGGCTGCTTGAGGGCGATCCGGACGGTACGGTCGTCAGGCGTCTCGATGGTCTCAACCGGCTCAAGCTGGCTCGCCCACGGGGATGTGGTGTCCGGGTTGGCGATACGCTCCAGGCTGTACTTGACGTCCTCCGCCGTCATGGCCCGGCCATTGTGGAAGGTCACGCCCTCGCGGAGGGTGAAGATAAAGGTCGTGTCGTCCGGGTTCTCCCAACTCTCGGCCAGCGCGGGTTGCGGCTGGTTGTTAGCGTCGAAGCGAACCAACTGATTGTAGACCGGCGCAATGATCTGGAAACTGGACGCGGCAGTGACCAGGGCCGGGTCAAGGCCGACCGCTTCCTGGGCCTTGCCAATCGTCAGCTCGCCCGCCGGTTGTGTGACCGGCGAGGCATCCTGTGCCTGTGCGTACCGCACCGGCGCGGTACTCAGGGCGGTGGTAGCGGCCCCGGCGCCCACGAGCTTCAGGGCGTCACGGCGCGATATCGGATGATGATTCATGGCAACCTTCTCCATCTTAACTAGGGTCGGCGTGCCGGACGCTCCCGGCATCGTCAGAAGGATATTCTCGCCGATGTTCATACTCGTTGCACTAGGCATGCCGCGGCTACCCAAATGAGCGTGGGATCGGGAGTACCAGCTTGCCCAGGGTGGCGGGATGCCGGGCGCCGGTCGCGGAAGGGACGTTCGTCGGGAGACCGGCAAGGGCATCGCGGGCCATCAGGGCGAAGAACATCGCCTCCTTGGCGTCGCTGTCGAGACCATGATCTTCCAGTGTCGTCACCGGCACCGGCGCGACCGCGCTGGCCAGCATCCCCATCAGCGTCCGGTTGCGCGCCCCGCCTCCGCCGACGATAACCTCGTCAACACCCGGCAACCACCGCTCGTAGGCGTCGGCGATCGAGCGAGCGGTGAGCGCGGTGACGGTGGCAATCAGACCGCGGGCACGTTCGGCCGTAACATCAAGCGAGTTGTCGGAAAGATCGTAATTCACCATTATCTCGCGACACATGGGAATGCCGTAGCGCTCCCGACCCGTGGTCTTTGGGGGTGGCTGCTGCAGGTACGCATCTGCCAGGAGCCCGCGCAGCAACTTCTCGTCAACGGTACCCTCGGCGGCGAGCGCGCCGTCGCGATCATAGGTCTGCCGGCCGCCGCTCAGCAACGTCACCATGCCGTCGATCAAGATATTGCCGGGACCGGTGTCGAAGGCGCGAACCTCGTCCAGGCGAGCACCCGCCGGGAGATCTGTGACGTTGCCGATGCCGCCGATGTTCTGGACCGCGCGGTGACGATCCGGATGGCGCAAGACGACCCAGTCGAAATAGGGTGCTAACGGGGCGCCTTGCCCTCCGGCGGCCATATCGGCGACGCGGAAGTCAGCCAGAACTGGTGCCCCAAGCCGCTCGGCGATAACCGCCGCCTCTCCGATCTGGAGCGTCGATGGGCGCGACAGTGGGAGCCGCGGATCGTGGGCCGGCTCATGCCAGACGGTCTGACCATGGGACCCAACGACGTGTAACTCCGAAGGATCGATACCTGCTTCCCTGCACAGGGCAAGCGCGGCGTCCGCGAAGAGATCGCCCACGACGAAGTTCAGTGAGCAGAGCCGGGCAATGGCATCCTCCGGCTGGTCATAGAGCGCGAGCAGCTCGTCGCGCACGGGCTCCGGGTACGGTGTGGAGCTGGCCGCGACGAGGTCGAGCCGGGCTTCCGACCCCGCTCCCGTGATGTTCACCAAGGCAGCATCGATTCCATCGGCCGAGGTCCCGGAGATCAAACCGAGACACAGCATCGGCTCGGCCTCGTCTTGGGGTCCTTTCCCTTCGATCATGGTGGAACAGCTTCTGCAATGGCTCCGGCAAAGGCCGGACGGATGGTGCCGATCTCGTCGCGCGAGAGGGGATGGACGCGATTCGTGAGCAGGACGGCGACGAGCTCCAGAGCTGGAGCGACCCAGAGCGCGGTACCGGTGAAGCCGGTATGGCCGTAAGCGTTCGCACCGAGCAGCCGGATGAGATCAATTCCGTCGCCTTCCGGACCCGGCAGGCGCCAGCCCAAGCCACGACCGGGAGCCTGCTCGCGGGTTGCTTCCGCGACGATCTCGGGGGAGAGGAGTCGGACTCCAGCCAGCGTTCCATGATGCAACCAGCACTGACCATAGCGCAACACGTCGGCGGCGGTGCCGAAGAGCCCAGCATGCCCGGCGACGCCGTCAAGGCCATAGTAGGCGTTGCCATCGTGGACGTCTCCCCAGATGATGTTCTGCCGCCAGTGCGGATATTCCGACGCGCGGTGACCGGTCATCTCGATCTCTCGGGGATTGCCGATCTCGGTCGCGGCGATGCGGGGACGCTCGGAGGAGGGCGGTCGGAACCCGGTCGTGGCCACGCCCAGGGGTCCGAAAATCTCGCGCTCCGCCACCATCGCGATATCATCGCCGGTGACATGTCGCACGATCTCGCCTAGGAGGATGAACCCGAGGTCACTATAGATCACCTCGCTGCCAGGCGTGGCTTCCAGATCCGCGCGAGCAATGGCGGCGACGTAGGCCTCGGATCCGGTCTGGTCGAGGTAGAGGGGCAGCCAGGCCGGGAGACCCGAGGTGTGGCTCAACAGGTGACGAATCGTGATCGCCCGCTTGGCATCGTCGGCCCCGAAGGCCGGCAAGACCTTCGCCACCGGATCGTCGAGGCCGAACACGCCCTGGTCGATCAGGCGGAGGATCGCGGGCAAGGTCGCGACGACCTTCGTCAACGAGGCGAGGTCAAAGCGCGTCTCCACCGCCATTGGGATCCGCTCCGGCTCGATGACCGCCCAACCACACGCGCGCTCCAGGATGACCTGATCGCGGTGGGCAACGAGCGCCACGGCCCCAGCGTAGGCGCCCAGCTCAGCGCCGTCGGTAATGATGCGCCAGGCGGCATCGAGGAGCTCTTGGCTAGGGATCGCGGCGGAGTTGGTCATATGGCCCCTCTACGTGATCGTCGTATTCGTCCCACGGGAAGCAGTTTCAGACGGCGTTTCCAGCTTTCCGTGGCATGGGCCAGGTGACCGCGGCAGATCGTGGCTTGGACGTTGAGATCGTGGTCAAGGATCACGAGATCGGCGTCGTAGCCGGGGCGGAGGAGGCCCTTGCGGTCGGCGACACCGGCAGCGCGGGCCGGGTTGTGGGTCAGCATCCCGACCGCCTCTGAGAGGGAGAGGCCGCCAAGCGCGAGCACGTTGCGGAGCGCCTGATCCATCGTCAGGATGCTGCCGGCGATGGTGCCGTCCGCGAGCCGGGCGACGCCCCCTTCAACGTGGGCTGGCTGATCGCCCAAGGTGAACGGGACGTTACCGAGTCCGGCGGCCGCGATCGCGTCGGTGATGATGACCGTGCGCCCGGGTCCGAGGGCGCGGATGAGAACCCGCATCGCGGCGGGGTGGACGTGATGGGTGTCGGCGATCAGCTCGCCCAGCACCTCCTCGGCCTCGACAATGGCGCCGAGCGGACCGGGGTCGCGGTGGAGCAATGGGCGCATCGCGTTGAAGCAGTGGGTGGCGTGACGAGCGCCGCACTGGATCGCATGGCGGGTTTCGACCTCGTCGGCGTCGGTATGACCAATACTGACGGTGACGCCGGCATTGAGCAGCGCCTGTTGCATGGCTTCTGCACCCGGCAGCTCCGGCGCCAGGGTGACGATCCGCAGATGTCCGTCAGCGGCGGCAAGAATACGGTCAGTGGCTTCCGGATGAGGCTCGCGGAGCCAAGCGGGGTCATGGGCGCCCCGGCGGAGCGGGTTGATGAACGGCCCTTCGAGATGGATGCCGAGCGGCTCCGCCCCCTCCCCATCCGCGGTGACGGCTCGCGCTGCGGTGCTGAGCTGTGGCTCCGGTAGGCCGTCTGGCACGCCGACGACGGCGACCAGGAAGCTCGTCGTGCCCGTCGCGGGTACCCAGCGAGCATAGGCGGCGATCTCGGCGAGGTCAGTCGTGTGGAGCGAGAAGCCACCGCCACCGTGGACATGGACATCGATGAAGCCTGGGACGACCAGCGCGCCATCGAGATCAACGACCGTCCCCTCGGGCGCGGCGCCGGGACCGACCGCTCTCAGACTCCGGCTGTCGATGATGAGATCGCCCCAGCCGTCGCGGTCCGCATCGACCAGGCGGGCATTGGCGAGGGTGATGGGCATGCGGAGTTCTCCTCCTACTACCACGCGAGCCAGCCGCCGTCGATGGGGAGGATGGTACCGTGGACGTAGGCAGCAGCGTCGGAGGCGAGGAAGACTGCGGCGCCTTTGAGATCAGTTGGATCTCCCCAGCGGCCGGCCGGGATGCGGCCAAGCATCGACTCGGCGCGACTGGGGTCGGCTCGCAAGGCGGCCGTGAGGTCGGTCGCGAAGTAGCCGGGCGCGAGGGCGTTGACGTTGATGCCGTGCTTGGCCCACTCGTTGGCGAGTGCCCGCGTGAGGCCCGCGATGCCGCTCTTGGCGGCGGCGTAGGCCGGGACCGTCGTGCCGCCCTGGTACGAGAGGAGGGAAGCCATGTTGATGATCTTCCCGCCTTGACCTGCCGCGATCGCCCGCCGCGCGAAGGCTTGGGACAACAGGAAGGCGGCTGAGAGGTTGATGCTGAGGACGGCCTCCCAGTCCTCCTGGGAAAACTCAAGCGCCGGCGCGCGGCGGATAATCCCCGCGTTGTTGACAAGAATATCGAGCCGTCCGAGCGCCGCAACGCTCTCGCCGACGATCTCGGCAGCGTCCGCCTCGACCAATCCAAGCAGGTCCCGCGTCAGTGGGTGGGCACGGCGACCGAGCGCGGTGATCCGCTTCACCGTCTCGTCGGGACCGAGCACGTCGAGGGTGACCACGTCGGCCCCAGCCTCAGCCAATCCAAGGGCAATCGCTTGTCCTAGCCCGCGCGCCGCACCCGTCACCAGCGCGACGCGACCATCGAGCCGGAAGGCATCAAGGATCGAGCCGTTAGTCATCAGCTATCAGCCTTCAGCTACGAGCCATCAGTAGTCAGCCTTTCGCGCCCACTCTCTGGTGGGGTTAACGCGGGTTGCCAGTCTGAAAGCTAAAAGCTGATTGCTGAGGACTCAATACCGCAAATCCTTCGGTTCGATGCCGTTCTCGCGGCAGAAGGTGAGGTAGCGGTCTAGCTTGGTGAAGACGTCGTCCTGGTAGATGATGTTGTCATCGTCATCGAGGTACTGGATGACGCCCTCAAGGATGAAGAGGGTCTGCATCTCTTCGGCACCGTCGACGACCAGGGTGTGGATGTCTCCCGGCGGCTCGTAGACGAGGGTGCCGGGGCGGGCGACCCAGTCGCGCTCCAGGTAGTGCCAGCTCCCCTGGATGACGTAGCCGAGGACCTGACCGCCGCTGTGGCGGTGGCGGTTGACCTTGCCCTGCTTGGTCACTTTGAGCAGGTTAATCCAACGGCCCGTGGCGAGGTCGAACCGCAAAGGCCGGAACCAGACGTTCTCACCTTGGGGCACCCAGGGTAGCTCGTCACTCTGGATAGCCTGGTCCGGTAGGCCCAACTCTTCAATTGCCTGCAATCCCGCGATTGCCGCCATGGTCTGTCTCCTTTCGTGGGCGGTGATGATCTCCGTTCGGTCATTGGCATCTTAGCAGGTGCGACGGTCGCTATCAGTGGGGAGTTAGCGGCCACCAATCCCCGGTCCTCAACGGCCGGAATAGCCGCGCTTCCGGGACTTGAAAGGGGGCTTCCCCAAATGCCCATGCTCCGGTATGGTGCCTGGCACAGAGCCGAAGCCGGCGGGGGACCAGTCGCGATAGCAAGAGGGTGGGGGAAGATGAAGATCACGGACCTGAAGTGCGCCGTCCTGGGCGAAAATCCGGTCGTCCGGATCGTCACCGACGAGGGGATCAGCGGCTACGGCGAGGTCGAGGCCAACAAGCCCTATCTCGCACCTTACGTTCTCCACCTGAGAGAAGCCGTCGTTGGCGGGGATCCAACCAACGTCGAGAGCGTCATGCGCAAGATCCGGCGGCGCGGCGGCTTCAAGCCCTGGGGCAGCGCCGTTAGCGCCATCGAGATGGCCCTCTGGGACCTCGCCGGCAAAGCCGCCGGTTTACCTGTCTATAAACTGCTCGGCGGCAAGGTTCGCGACCGCGTTCGCACCTACAATGGCGCCGTTCGCTTCCCGATGGACGGCTGGGAGCCCGAGGACTTCGCGGCCAACATGGCCAAGATGAAGGCCGCCCCCGAGGGCTTCTCCATTATCAAGCAGGGCTTCGCGTTTCACGGCCGGATGGCGGTCGAAGTCCCCGACTTCTACTACGGCGAGCCGGTCGGCGGTCCCTTTCCCCATCAGAACGCCGGCCTGCTCACCGAGCGCGGCCTCAAGCACGCGGTCGCCTGCGTCGAGGCGATGAAGGAGGTCCTTGGCGATGAAGTCGGGCTCTGTCTCGACTGCGGTCCCGGCTGGACCGTGCCGGACGCGATCCGGCTCGCCAAGGCTATCGAGCCGCTGAACGTGATGTGGCTGGAAGACCTGCTGACCGGTGACTACGTCCCCTGGGTGTCGGCCGATGTCTACCGCGAGGTGACGCGGGCCTCGACGACACCGATCCACACCGGCGAGCAGATCTACCTGCGTCAGAACTTCAAGCACCTGATCGAGAGCCATGCGGTCAACATTGTCGGCCCTGACCCCTGCGACGTCGGCGGGATCGCCGAGCTGAAGTGGATCGCCGAATACGCCGACCTACACGGCATCCTCATGGCCCCGCACGGTACCGGCAACGGGCTCCTCGGCCTGGCCGCACTGGTCCAGGTCGCGGCCACGCTGCCGAACAACTTCATCGCCTTCGAGTATCCGGTCGGCAAACCGAAGTGGTGGTACGACATCGTCGAGGGTCTGCCCGATCCGATCGTCAAAGACAGCTACATCGACGTCTGGGACCGCCCGGGCATGGGCGTCGACCTCATTCCCGAGGCAGCCCAGCGTTATCTTCCAGAAGGAGACGAGGACTTCTTCGCGTAAGACTGTGGCGGGAGTTCAGCCATGTCGTTCGCAGTCCGAGCGGGCACCGTGGTCACCGGGTTCTGAGTGTCAGCCCACTTCGGGCGGGTTTGCAGGTGAGAGATGTCGCAACAACCCGAGGACGTCCAGGTAAATCCAGCTCTCGGCCAAACGATCCCCGGCCACCCGATCGATGCCAATTCCCACCAGGGCCACCTCCTGCCGAGTCGTCGGCACCCCGAGGAAGGGTCCGTCGTAGGTCCCGTGCAGGACGAAGCGACTCACCACCCGATCCCCTCCCGCGAACAGATCCTCGATCACCACCCGCAAGTCGGGCAGGCCGGTCCGCCACTCGGCGAGGTTGATGCGGACCCCTTCTGGACCGTAGAGGTCGCCATCGGGAGCGTGACGGACATGGTCGGCGGCGACCAGTTCGGGAATTAGCCGGGTATCGCCGCCGTTGACGATTTCATCGAGAAAGCAGCGCACCAGCGCCATGTTGGGACTCATCATGGAATCCGACTCCGGGGTGAGGGACCCTGCCGGGCGCGTGCTGCGCCTGGCAGGGTGAGAAGGGGACCCGCGCCGTGGCTGGCGGCGCGGGCAAGAAGAGGGAGGGAAGGAGAGCCGGGTGGGTGGCTGGTCCCACCCGGCGCGAAAGCGTTGATCTAGGAGCGGCTGACGCGGCGCCTCCTCAGGAGGCCAGACACCGCGACCAGGGCAATCAGGAGCAGGTACGGCGCCGGATTCACCCCGTGGCTGAGTCCGTCCAATCCCGATCCGGTATCCGGCAGGCTCGTGACCGGCTTGGTCGGCGTGGTCGGCACTGCTG
>DASYWB010000468.1:0-5755 GCA_035936495.1 Thermomicrobiales bacterium | reverse complement strand
CGGTCACGCCAAGACCACGCGGCTTCATCACCATGCCAGCGCTCGCCACGGCCGCTATAGTTAACCCACTATGGTGACCTCTTCAGCGGCCAAAACGCATCGCCCCGATTTCTCCGACCGCCTTTCGGCGCTGGCGGCGGCGCCGGGCGTCTACCTCATGAAGGACGCTGAGGGGAAGGTCCTGTACGTGGGCAAGGCCGCCCAGCTTCGGAACCGGGTCCGCTCGTACTTTCAATCTCCCCGAGGCATGGACCCGAAGACGCGCGAGTTGGTCAGCCACATCGCCGACTTCGAGGTGATCCGCACCGACACGCCGACCGAGGCGTTGATCCTTGAGAATGAGCTGATCAAGAAGTACCTGCCCAAGTACAACGTCATGCTGAAGGACAGTAAGACGTACCCATATCTCAAGATCACCAATGAGGAGTGGCCACGGATCATCTCGACGCGCCGGATCGTCGATGATGGCGGGAGCTACTTCGGGCCGTACACGTCCGCCGGCGCCGCGTACCAGACACTCAATCTCCTCAACCGGCTCTTCACCTACCGGAAGTGTGACAAGAAGATCACCGGCCATGACGAGCTCTGCCTCTACTATCATATGCACCAATGCACCGCCCCGTGCATTAGTGCCGTCGACCGACCCACCTACATGCAGTCCATCGACGACGCGGCGCTCTTCCTCTCTGGTCGCGGTGAGGAAGTACTGACGCCGCTGGAAGAGGAAATGCGGCAAGCCGCGGATGCCTGGAACTTCGAGCGCGCGGCGGAGCTGCGGAATCGCATCACCGCCGTCAAGCACGTCTTGGAGCGGCAGAAGATCGTCAGCCCTAATGGGACGAACGCGGACATCGTCGCCGTCGCCCAAGGGGCCGGTGGCGATGCCGGCGTCCAGGCCGGGTTCCTCCGCAACGGCAAGATCTTGGGCTCGGAGTTCTTCCCGATGCAGGCGGGCGTCGGCGACCCACCGGAGCGGATCCTCGCCAGCTTCGTCAGCCAGTTCTACGCCGACGCGGCGGTGGTGCCGCCGGTCTTACTGCTCCAACACCCGTTGCCCGCCGCGGAGATGGACGTGATCGAGCCCTGGCTCCGAGATCGCCGCGGCGGCAAGGTCGAGTTGGCCATCCCGCGACGAGGAGACAAGCGCGGCCTGGTCGAGATGGTTGCCAAGAGCGCGGCCGAGAACCTGGAGCAGAGCCGGCTCAAGTTCCTCTCCGACGAGATGAAGATGACCGCCGCCATGACTGAGCTCGCAGAGGCACTTGATCTCCCTCGGTTGCCGCGCCGGATCGAGTGCTACGATATCTCCAACTTGCACGGCACCAATCCCGTGGCCAGCATGGTCGTCTTCGAGGATGGCCGGCCCGCGAAGAAGGAATACCGCAAGTTCGCGATCAAGACCGTGACCGGCAGCAACGATTTCGCGATGATGAAGGAGGTCATCCTGCGCCGATTCCGTCGTGCCGCCGAGCTATCACACGGCGATGAGGTCGCCGGCGCCGAGGCCGAGGGTGAGAAGCGCACGTACGAGGCCGGGAAGTGGGCGACACTGCCCGATCTCGTGATCGTCGATGGCGGCAAGGGGCAGCTCAGCTCGGCGCTCGCCGCGCTCCGAGAGGTCAACATGACCGAGCAGCCCATCGCCGGCTTGGCCAAGGAGAACGAGGAGCTCTTCCTGCCGGGCCGTTCGGAGCCGGTGCTGCTCCCCCGCGACGGACAGGCACTCTTCCTCGTCCAGCGTGTCCGTGACGAGGCGCACCGCTTCGCGGTGACGTTTCACCGCGCGAAGCGAACCAAGACCTCCTTTCACTCCAAGCTCGATGATGTTCCCGGTATCGGACCCAAGCGCCGGAAGGCGCTCATCAACCACTTTGGCTCGCTGAAGGCCATCCAGGCCGCGTCAGAAGCCGATTTAGCGGGGGTCGAAGGCATCACGCCGTCGATGGCCGCCCAAATCAAGTCGATGCTCTAGGATGTGCGCCTTCGAGCCTCAAGTGGCTGGCCGCGAACCTGGCGTTCTCCAGGGTGCTGTGGTTGGCCGGCTACATGGCCGGGAGGCGATCCGGCGCGCCGCCGGGGTCCTCGACTCGGGGGGCGTGGTCGCGATTCCGACGGACACCGTCTATGGTTTGGCGGCCTCGCTGAGCCGGCCGGATGCCCTGGACCGCGTCTACGAGATCAAGGGGCGTCCTCAGGACCGCCCACTTCCGGTCCTCCTGGCCGCCATGGACTATCTTGACCAGGTGGCAGTCGTGCCTGAGCCGCCGATGCGGGACCTGCTGACGCGCTTCTGGCCGGGCGGGCTCACCGTCGCCTTGCCCGCTCGCGCGGGGCTGCCGGGACAAGTGCTCGCGCCGGACGGGACCGTCGGCGTTCGAGTCCCGGCGCATCCCGTGACGGTCGCGCTCCTACACGAGGCGGGTGGAGCGCTGGCCGTGACGAGCGCCAATCGGAGCGGCCATGATCCCGGACTGAATCCTCAGGACGTGCTCACCGCCTTAGGTGGACAGATCGATCTCCTGCTGGATGACGGTCCCACGCGGGGGAACCAGCCCTCGACGGTCGTTGGCAGCGAGCATGGACGTCTGGTGCTGCACCGTGAGGGTGTGGTCGCCTGGCCGGATCTTCTCCGGGCCTGGCAGGGAGCGGGTGGTAAGGTGGTTGCGCCCCGTCCCGGCACGGTAGGATAGGCAGCCGTGCGAGGAGGTCGCTCGAAGATGTCGATTGAAGCAAGACAACCGGGCGAGGATGCACCGCGTGGAGGGGGCTCGGCTGAGCAATCCTACGGCGGTGTCGACACGGTGAATCAGCCGGCGTTCGGCCAAGGTATCATCGTCAGCATCATTGTCGCTGGGCTCGTCTTTGCGATGGCAATCGCGGCCGTCGGCCGCGGCAGCGATGACCGCGGTGGCATTCCGGCGACCGAGACGGCAGGGTGGCTCTATTGGAGCGTCTCGATCCTCATCATCATCGGCGCCGCCTTGGGCGCGCAGTACGCGGAGCGGGTTGCGGCTGGTGCCGCCGCGGCGGTGGGCCAGAGTAGGCCGCAATCCGTCTTGCCGACCGCCTGGGCGGTCCCGGCCGTCTCCACATTCGGCGCGTTGCTCCTGATCGCGACCTATCACAACAGTTGGATGCTCCTTCTTGGTCCCCTGATCGCGTTTCTGGGCACGGCCGGCGCGCTCTTCTCCCGCGATCTCCTCGACGACGCTGGCGAGGCGGCTCATCGCATGGCAACCACCGTCCACACGACGGTGATCCATGCGGCGGCTTTCCTCGCTTTCGGCACGATCTATCTCAACAAGTTCCCCGATTGGTTTGGCGCGATGCTGGCCGGGTTGGTTGCTACCGCGCTGGTGTTGGAAATGCTGGAGCGGGCACCCGTCTTGCCCCCAATCCACCTCCTCTACGCGCTGCTCGCCGGTCTGGTGCTCTGGCAGGCGACGCTCGCCGTCAACTGGTGGCCGACGCATGGCTGGACCGGCGGGGCGGTGCTGCTCGTCGTCTTTTACTTGATCGGGGGTGTCCTCTTGACCCGTGCCCAGCGTGACCGGTTCCGCACCCGCGATTTGCTCGAATACGGGCTGGTCAGTCTGGTTGCCATCGTCTTCCTCGCGGCAACGAGCTAATCCGTATGGCTCGACGTTCCTCCCCTCCACTGGTGCCGGCAACCGAGGCAGCCCTGGACCGGCTCGACCGTCTGGAAGAGGTGCTCGAGCTCATGGACGAGCTGGGCGTCACCACACGAGCCGAAGCCGAGGCCCTGCTTGCCGAGCTGGAAGCGGCAATGGATGACGACGACGAGAGCCGGTGAGACGGGGCCGCATCATCGCCGCGTTCCGTCACACCGCCGATCTCCCGCCCGGCAGGCAACCGGCTGTCCGCGATGTCCTGGAGGATCCCCATGCGGCCACGCCCTGATCTCTTCGAGGCGAACCGGCAAGAGCAGCTGAGCAGTCGCGCGCCCTTAGCGACGCGGATGCGACCCGCATCGCTCGACGATCTGGTCGGCCAGCGGGACGTCGTTGGTCCGGGCTCGCTCCTCCGCCGGGCAATTGAGGCGGATCGCCTCTCCTCGGTGATCCTCTGGGGTCCCCCGGGTACGGGCAAGACGACCCTCGCCCGGGTCATTGCCACCACGACGCAGGCTCACTTCGTGGCCATGAGCGCCGTCACGTCCGGCGTGGCCGATCTTCGGGTCGCGATCAAGGAAGCGGCTGATCGGCTGGGCATGTCGAACCAACGAACCGTCCTCTTCATCGATGAGATTCACCGGTTCAACCGCGCTCAGCAAGACGCGATATTGCCCCACGTCGAGGACGGCACCATCATTCTGATCGGAGCCACGACCGAAAATCCGTCGTTCGAGGTTAACGCTCCCCTCCTCTCCCGCTCACGGGTCGTGGTCCTCCACGCGCTCGACGACGAAGATCTGCGCGTGATTCTCCGGAGGGCGCTCGAGGATCGCCAGAGGGGTCTCGGCGAGCAGGGCTTGTCGATTGATGACGACGCGCTCGACCTGCTGATCAACTTCGCCAATGGCGACGCCCGCTTCGCCCTCAACACCCTCGAGCTCGCCGCCACCGGCACCGGGTACGCTGAAGAGCGAACGATCACGGCCGAACTGGTCAAGGAGGCGGCACAACGCCGGGCCGCGACCTACGACAAGAGCGGCGATGACCATTTCGATGCCATCTCGGCTCTGCACAAGAGCATTCGCGGCTCGGACCCCGATGCCGCGCTCTACTGGCTGGTACGGATGCTGGAGCGCGGTGATGACCCTCTTTATGTTGCCCGGCGGCTGGTCCGCTTCGCCTCGGAAGACGTCGGTCTCGCGGACCCGAGCGCGTTGAACCTGGCCATGGCGGTCCAGCAAGCTGTTCACTTCATCGGCTTGCCCGAGGGAGCGCTGGCGCTATCCCAACTCGTGGTCTACTTGGCCCTCGCGCCCAAGAGCAACGCCGTCTACACCGCCTATCAGGCAGCACTGGCCGATGTCACCGAGACTCGGAACGACCCCGTCCCGCTCCACCTCCGGAACGCGCCCACGCGGCTGATGGCGAACCTCGGTTTCGGCGACGGGTATCGCTACGCTCACGACTTCGAGGGAGGTATGGTCGGCCAACAGAATCTGCCGGACAATGTGGCTGGCCGGCGCTACTACGTGCCGACGGACCGGGGGCACGAGGCGGAACTCGTGACCCGGTTGGAGCGCATCCGAGCGATCTATGACCCGGCGGAGCCGAAGAGGAAACCAGAAGGAGCGAGCGAACCGTGAGCCAGCAACCGCGACCGCGCCTCAGCGGACGCCCAGGCAATGTACCGCGCCCCATCACAATCGCCACGGGAGCCGTGCCCTATGCGGAAGGCTCGGCGCTCATCTCCTGTGGCGAGACGCGCGTGCTCTGCGCCGCTTCGGTCGATGAACGGGTGCCGCGCTGGCTGATGGGCCGGGGCCAGGGCTGGGTCACCGCGGAGTACAGCATGCTGCCCCGCGCGACCGCCCAACGGACCGACCGCGAGGCAAAGCAAGGTCGCCAGCAGGGGCGGACCGTTGAGATTCAGCGCCTCATCGGCAGGGCCCTGCGGTCGGTTGTCGACATGGAGGCGCTCGGTCAGCGCCAGATCATCGTCGACTGCGACGTGTTGCAGGCGGACGGCGGTACACGCTGCGCCGCCATTACCGGTGGCTATGTCGCGCTGGCCCTGGCCTGCCGGCACCTGCGGGAGAGGCGTCTCGTCACGAGGGATCCAT
>DASYWB010000467.1:0-3647 GCA_035936495.1 Thermomicrobiales bacterium | reverse complement strand
CCCTCTCCTAGCCTTCGACCACAACGATGCCGGGGAGTTTCCTACGATTGCCGCGATCCATAAGAGCTTGCGCCAATAGGCTGAGGCCGTGTCTGTGACCGAACGCCGGGAGCCGCTCATGGTGGGCCCGTCTGGTACGATGCCGCCGCAGAAACTCTCCCTATTGGCGCAAGCTCTCAGTTCATAAAGAGGCAGTTCAATGTTCGCTGGTCTGCTTTGTCGCCACTGATGCATCACGGCTGGCATAGATGTCTGCGAGAAACGTATCGACATCAATGTCCTTCCAGCTCCCGGCAGACGAACGGAAGGCCTCCCAATCGGCCTCCGTGATCTCGCGCCGCGGCTCCGGACCGCGAGCATACTCTGCCAACGGCAATGGCTGAAGGATGGCAACATTCGCGTCACCGATCCGCAGGAGACGCGGCTTGCCACTCTCGCGAACTTCCTCGACGAGTCGCAGTAAGGCCGGCTCATTCTCGATATCGATCGTCTTGGGTTCATGAGCCATAGTCACTTCCTCCGCGGAAACCGCTGCCCCATGCAGTATCAGTCGAGTATACCGAACGGCGACACCACGTTATCATCGAACCGATCTTGGGCGTTGCCGTCGAGGCGATCAGACGGGGCCTGAGGCGAGATCGCGCGCCAAGAGGTGAGCGCACATGCACTGCATGATTCTTGCGCACGCCTCCGTTGAGCACCTGGCCGGCGGTCATATCCCGCGGGACGGGCGGAAAGGCTGGGAACGCACGTCCCGCTCGCCGGGTCGTGAAGGTATGTATGCGACGAACCAGCTGCCACGTCTGGGCGTCCTTCGGCTCCCCGAGGGGTCGCCGGTGCCGGCCATCCTGCGCCGCATCGGACTCGCCATCGGCCTGATCGTCGGCGCCGCCGTCGTGCTCTGGATTGACCGCGACGGCTTGCGAGATCACGCGCACGACGGCCGGCCTCTCGGGTTCACGGACGTTTTCTACTATACGGTCATCTCCCTGACGACCGTCGGCTACGGCGCCATCACGCCGTTCACGCAAGAGGCGCGGCTGATCAACGCCTTTCTGCTGACCCCGATTCGGATCTTTCTCTGGGCGCTGTTCTTGGGTACGGCCTACGAGCTGACCCTGCTGCGCGTCCGCCTGCGCGAGGAGTACCAGATGCGACAGCTGCACGAGCGGCTCGACCGCCATGTGGTCATCTGCGGCTACGGCGTCAAGGGGCGCGCGATCGTCAGCGAACTGCTGGCCCATGGCCATAGCAAGGACGCGATCATCATCATCGACCCCGAAGAGGACGCCGTCGCCGCGGCCGCGGCGACGGGACTCGCCGCCTTGCGCGGTGATGCGGCACAGGAGGCGATGCTGACCGCCGCCGCGGTCAGCAAGGCAGCCGATGTCCTCGTCGCCCCGAACCGGGACGACGCCGCCGTCCTCATCTGCCTCACCGTGCGGAGCTTAGCGCCAAAGGTCCGCCTCGTCGCGTCAGCCCGCCAGGAGGAGAACGTCAAGCTCCTCTATGGCGCCGGGGCCGATCTGGTCGTCGCGCCGTCCGTCTCCGGCGGCCGGCTGATGGCCGCCGCGGTCCGACAGCAGGCGGTGCCGCAATTCCTGGAGGACATCCTGACCTTCGGCCATGGCATGGGCGCCGCAGAACGGGTCATCGGCCCGGACGAGGCCGGACGCCTCACGGTGGACCTCCCCGATCTCGCCGGTAAGCTCGTCCTTGGCGTTGCCCGTGGCACCGAGCGGTGTCCGTTCAACCGCCTGGCGGACTTCCCCCTCCAGCCTGGAGACGTGGTCGTTTACCTCACCGATGATTCGCCCTGCGTGGAGGATGTCCCCATCCCATAACCTTCACCATGCGGTCGTTCGGCAAACACTGAACGACCTGGAGCAAGCCGAGACGGCCCAGCGACCGCCGTGGTCGGCCATCGTCTCGCGGCGTTGGCCGGCGGTAGTGGCAATTAGAGGTGACTCCGGTTAGGCTGCGTTAAGGCGTGGCGGTGAACGAGTCACACCGGGATGAATGCGGGCGAGGAGAATCGCTTTCAGCCAGGTGACTGCTTCATCGTGCTCGCCGAGATCCTGCTCCGGCGGCTGAACGTGTCCTGAGCCACCCGCCCCGTGACCGATATGACGATCCTCGATGGGAGTGTGAGCATGCCTACCGACCGGGGTGCGGCCGGTTTCCCCGTCGCTCGTCCGGGATTGCTGCCCGTCTTCAAGGGCGTCGTGGCGCTCTTCACGACCCTCGTGCTAGTGCAGGCGGTCCTCGCCGGCCGTGGCTCATTTGTCGACGTCAGCCTGATCGAGCTCCACGGGAATGTCGGCAACGCGGTGTTCCTCGTCGCCGTCGTTCAAGTGGCATTGGCGTTCGGCGTCGGCGCGCGTGGCCTCATTCTGCCCCTGAGTGTGGCAATCCTCCTGCTGGTCATCGCTCAGACCGGCCTCGGCTACGCGGGCCGAGACAGCGCCGCTGCGGCTGCTTGGCACATTCCCAATGGCGTTCTCATCTTCGGCCTGTTGACCGCCTACAGCACGATGGTCTTCCGCCTCGGCCGCTGACACGGCGAGAGTCCCTCCATGCGTAGTAGAAGATGTTCTAAGGTCGCGACGAATATCGAAATAGCCAATACCCTGTCACCGCCAATCGGGACCTGCTGCAATCGGCGGCGGCTCGCGTGGGAGAGGGCGGACCACCATCCGCCGACGCGATGGCACGGCTGCTGTTGTATCGCCCCGGCGCCCACGGCGAGCTCATCCCAAGAACAATCGGCCCGAGCGATGGACGCGGGCAACAGCGAGGCGAACGATGCTTACGCTCTACACCTTCGGCGACTCGATCCTCGACTGCGGTTGGTACAACGACATCGGCCTCAACCCCGGCCGGCTCCTGGTTCGCAACGATGACCGGCTCTTCCCGGAGTTCCAGGGCCAGGATCTCTCCTCACGCGGGCCGGCCCGTCTCGAGCACCGCGCCGTCGATGGCGCGACGGTCGCGAACCTCCCGTCCCAGGCGCGAGGCCTGACCGCTGCCGGGGAGTCGGTCGCGATCCTGACGGTGGGCGGCAATGACCTGCTCCAGGGGTTGCTCGCCGACCGCGGGCGGGGTGTCGACGCCTTCGCCCTGGCGCTCGACGCCTTCCTTCGGAGCCTCCCGATCCGGCCGGTGCTCCTCGGCAACGTCTATGACCCGACCTTTGGCGATGATTCCCTCGACTTCACCGGCGTCGAGCCCGCCCTCGCCCGCGAGAATCACCGCCGGGTCAACGCCGCCATCGCCGAGGTGGCCGGCCGCTATGGCACCCTCGTCGACATCCACGCCCATTTCCTCACCGGCGACCCAACCTGGTACACCGGGATCATCGAGCCCAGCCTGCGCGGCGCATCCGAGGTCCGGCGGTGTTTCCTGCGCCACCTCCCCATCACATCGAACCAGTCCCGTTGATGCACCCGAGCAGCACGAATTCGTCAATTACACCCAACCGGAGTGCGCTGGGCACTGCCGGGACATCCTCAACGGTGCGGGCGAGCCGGTGCGGGTCAAGTGGTTGGAGCATGGGCTGGGGCACTTGCTCAACCCTACCGGCCCCGAATCGGAGGACCGGGACTCAATGCACCAGGTGTAAGGCATCATCCGCGAGCGGATGGGGC
>DASYWB010000466.1:0-7706 GCA_035936495.1 Thermomicrobiales bacterium | reverse complement strand
GACGCGGGCTACGCGGGCGTCGCGGGGACCATCTCCGCGCTGACGGGGCGGTGGGCGACCGATCCTGTCTACGGCGAGAAGCTCGCGGGCCGTGGCAACGACCAGCTCGTGCGGCACCGCATCTCCGCCGCTTACCAGTCTTCCAACAGTGTGAGCGCGTGGCTGGCCGATGATGCGAACGCCGGCACGGCCTGGCAAAGCACGGCGACGTACCCAAGCCTGGCCGTCGCGACCTACGACCTTGGAACGGTCCGCTCACTCGGGCTTGTCCGTTGGATGTTCCAGGAGAGCGGCTACGCCGACGCGATGCGCGTCGAGCTCTCGAGCGATGGCGTGAGCTGGCGGACGCTCGTTTCCGCCGGCAATGGGCCACGCCTGCAGTGGCAAGGGCTCATGCTCAATAGCAGCGCGCGCTATGTCCGGTTCGTCGTGACGAACCCGTACCGGGACCTGAAGCTCGGGTCGCTGGCCGAAGTCCAGTTCTGGCCACCGACAACCGCTCCCCTTCCCTTCACCACTTGGCAAGCGCCATCGCCGGCGATGGCGCCGACGCCCGTTGTCTCACCCTCCGCGACTCCGTTCCCGACCGCGACCACCGTCGCAGCCCCTCCGACCGGGACCAGTGCCTCGCGGACGATCCGTGGTGGTGGAGAGGGTGCGCCGACCGCGCCACCGGCACCGACGGCGACGTCGATCGCCCCCGTCCCGAACACGCCCGCGGCCACGTCGCCGTCTGTCCCGACGGCCACTCCCGCCTCGCGGAGCATCCGCCGGTAGCGACCACGGTGACCATGACGAGGAATCCTGTGAATCAGAACCGTATCGAGATCAAGCACGTTACCGGTGAGGATCTGCTCGAAACCAGCTTCCCCCTTCGCGGCTACGCGTTTGCACCGTCTCCACGCAAGACAGATTTAGATGCCTGGAGGCGCGCCCTCCCTTCCCAACAGGAGCACCACACGCTCGTCCTTTTCGCGGACGGCGCGCCGCGTGCCACCGCGACGAGTATCGCGATGACGCAGGCGGTGCGTGGACGGGTGCTTTCCATGGGTGGGGTTGCCGGCGTTGCGACGCATCCACTTGGCCGTCGCCAAGGCTATGCCTGGCAGGTGCTCGTCCGGCTCCTGCAGGATATGCGAGACCAAGGTCATGCCGTTTCCAGCCTTGGTCCCTTTCGAGAATCGTTCTATGGCCGGCTGGGCTGGGCCGGATTCCCGGCGCCACGGGTCATCCAGTTCGCGCCCGTGACCCTTCAGCCATTGCTCCGTTGGGATCTCCCCGGCGAAACGACGCTCCATGACGATGAAGCGGGCTTGACCGCTCTTCGTGCGTTCCTCACGCGGGTCCAACCGGCGGTCCATGGCATGTCGCTCCGGGGGCCGACCGCCGCCGCGGGCCAGTTCGATCATGAGATGCGCTGGATCGTCCTCGCACGCGACGGAGAAGAGGTCGTCGGCGCGATGACGTACTCGATTAGCGACTGGCGCGGGCAGCTCGACGTTGACGCCTTTTTCGCGGAGACGGCCGCGGGATCGTATCTCTTGCTTCGCTGGCTGGCGCTGCATGCGGATCAAGTCACGCGGATCACGCTTACCCTGCCGCCGGACGTGATGCCGGAACTGTGGGTCACCGACCTCAATGCTGAGGTCCACTCCCGCGATGTCGACAATCACCCGAATCCGATGGGCCGCATCGTCGACATTACGCGGATCGACGGTATTGGCGCAGGTGATGGACGGTTCTCTGTCCACATCGAGGACGAGTACGCACCATGGAACACGGGAACCTACACCTTTCACGGCAAAGGCGGTTGCCTGCGTGTTGAGGCGGCTGACCCAAAGCGGGCTACCGGCGCGATCTCGATGGCGGGCCTTTCGGCGCTCATCTTCAACGGCACCGATCCCGATACGTTTGCATACCGGGGATGGGGAAACATTGATCGCCCAACGCGCGAGGTGATGCGCGCGGTCTTTCCGCCCGCCTGGCCGTACCTGCACGAGGATTTCTAAGAATGCCGCCAGCGCGTTAACGTTACCGCACGGAACACATCACGCTTGCTACCATGTGTGATGATCGCTCATGGCGGTCTCTTAGTGTGTCATCATGGGACAACGGGAGGAGGAGATAGTTGGGCGTCATCCTGGGTCGTCGGGTCAAAATCGTCGCCACCCTCGGGCCGGCGGTATCCGATCGCGACACCCTACGCAATATCCTACGCGCTGGCGTCGATGTGGCGAGGATCAACGCTGCGCATGGGAGCCCAGAGGTCCGCGCACAACTCATTGCCGATGTCCGTGCCGCCGCGGCCGACCTTGACCGGCGGGTGCCGATCCTCTTCGATCTTCAAGGGCTCAAGATTCGCACCGGATCCCTGACATCAGGCAAAGATCCCGTCCCCATTGCCCGGGGCAGCACCGTCGAGGTCTTTCCGGACGCCATTCCGACCACGGAGCAGCGCATCGGTATCGGCTATCCACGGCTGCTTGAGGTCGTGGAGCCACAATCTCGCATCTTAATCTCCGACGGCCTGATCGAGCTCCTGGTCGAGCGTGTCGAAGACGGGAGGCTCGTCTGCAACGTCGGTCGTGGCGGTCAACTCTTTGGCCGCCAAGGCGTGACACTTCCCGGAGCGCCAATTCGAGGAGGTGCGATCACCGAGACCGATCGCGCGGACATCGCCTTCGCCCTCGAACAGCGCGTTGAGTACCTTGGCCTCAGCTTCGTCAACGATGCGAGCGACCTGATCGCGGCCCGGCAGGCGACAAGCTCAGGCGGAGCGGAAGCCCCCGGCCTCATCGCCAAGATCGAGCGCGGAGAAGCTCTCGCCAATGTCCGCGAGATCGCGGAGGAAGCGGACGGCCTGATGGTCGCGCGCGGGGACCTCGGCGTGCAGCTCCCACCGGAGCGCGTGCCGCGCGCGCAGAAGGAGATTATTGGCGTGGCCAATAGCCTTGGTCTGCCCGTGATCACCGCCACGCAGATGCTGGAGTCGATGATTACCCAGCCCGTGGCGACTCGCGCCGAGACAAGCGACGTGGCCAACGCCGTTTGGGACGGCACGGACGCGGTCATGCTCTCGGCGGAAACGGCAATGGGTCGCTATCCGGTTGAAGCCGTCCAGACCATGGACCGGATCATCCGGGAGATCGAGAAAGACGGCGCCATCCGGTCTCCGGCCGCCGCGCGGTCGCTCCCGGCCACTGACGAGCCGCAACTCGCCTTCGCGGACGCTATCGCCCGTGCGGCCTACACGCTCTCCGATCAAACGCCGGCCACGCTCATCATGGTCTTCACCCTCGCCGGCTCTGCCGCCAGGCGCGTCGCCAAGTACCGCCCAGGCCAGCAGATCATCGCGGTTTGCACGGAGGCGAGCGTCGCGAGCAGGCTCCAGCTCGTGTGGGGCGTTCGATCCATCGTCCTGCCGCTCGAAGAGGAACCTGATGCGATGTTCCGCATCGCGGGTCGGGCGATCATCGATGCCGGGCTCGGGGGGTCCGACGAGTATGCGTTGATCGTCGGGAGCCTCCCAATGCTTCGCATCTCCGGCCGGACGAACCTCGTCCACGTCCGCAAGCTGGGGACGTGAGACGGCAAGACGGCAAGACGGCAAGACGGCAAGACGGCAAGACGGCAAGACGGCAAGGAGAGTATAGATTCGCCAGTTCTCATATCGACCTCAGATGACCGTGTACTGACTCACGTCTCACGTCTCACGAAAGGATCACCGCCATGGCGACGCTCGATGTTCGCGTTCAGCTCGTTGAGGGCTCGACTTCGCTGGCGACAGGACGGGGCCACGCGGTGGTGATTGACCGGCCGGTTGACAAGGGTGGAACCGATTTGGGGTTCTTGGGTGGTGAGCTGCTGCTGGCAAGCGAGGGGGGCTGCTTCCTCAGCAACCTCATTGCCGCTGCTCGCGCTCGTGACATCGCGTTGCACCGCGTCAACGTGGTCGTCCGGGGCATGCAAGCCGATGCGCCGGCCCGGTTTTCGGAGATTGCCCTCGAGGTGGAGGTCGATTCCGACGCGCCGGACGATGACGTGACGAAGTTGATCCAGATCGCCGAGCGCGGCTGCATCGTGTCCAACACGCTGCAGCAGGGTACGGCGCTCAAGATCTCGCGAACGGGCGTGATGAGCCGCTAATACGGAATCTGGGAAGGTAGTTAGAAGGAGCATTTCCGTCCGCGCCACGCGGGGTTGAAACCCCGACGCTCAACCCGATAAGCCAGCTTTCAGCTGGCTGAGCGTGAGGCGCCCAAATCTCCGGCAAGCACCCGGAGGCCGTATCACCCCTGCAATATGGCGGTACGGGATCCTGGCGACCCGCGCGATGGCTACCGCTTGGGACGATTCCGACCCCGCTCGCCGCGTGCCGGACAAGGCACAAGGAGGCTCCTGCGATGGATTTGGCATCACGACATTGTGAGGCATGCCGGCCGGGCGCTCCGGCGGTTCCCGAAGATGAGATTCCCCGCCTCTTGGAAGAGATCCCGGAATGGGAGCTCTTCGAGCGGGAAGGAGGTCCTCGCCTGCGCCGGACCTTCACCTTCCCCGACTTCGCGAGTGCCTTGGCATTCACCAACGGGGTCGGCAATCTCGCCGAAGCGGAAGACCATCACCCGACGCTGCTTCTCCGTTGGGGCAAAGTGACCGTGACCTGGTGGACCCACGCGATCAGGGGCCTCCACCAAAATGACTTCATCATGGCCGCGAAAACGGACCGCCTGTACGAGAGACGGGAAGACGGCGAGACGGAGAAGACGGCAAGGTGATGATCTTCCTACAGACTTGCCGTCTCATCGTCTTCCCGTCTCGCCGTCTTGCTACTCGTACCGTAGGGCCTCGGCTGGGGAGAGGCGCGAGGCCTGGCGGGAGGGAACCCACGTCATGAGGAGCGCCGCGACGATAGTGACGATCAGCACGGCCACGACAATGGACCAGGGCACGATGAAATCGGCATCTGGACCGCCGAAGTCGTCGCTCGTGAAGAGTTGCCAGGCCAGCACCAAACCCAGGGTCAGGCCGGAAATCACCCCAATGCCGACGACGAAGAGCGTTTCGATCAGGAAACTTGTCGCGACCATCGACCGCTGATAGCCAAGCGCACGGAGCATCCCGATCTGCTGCCGTCGCTCGACCACCGAGCGGAAGGCGATCACGCCGACCGCCGCGATGCCGACCAGCAAGCCGAGACCCATAAATCCTTGGATGATGTAGAGGAAGACCTGGTTCTGGCTCTGGAACTCTTCCAGCTCGTCGCGAATCGAGACGGCTTGTGCCCCATTGGTCAGGAGCGCCGCTTCGATCGCTTTCGCCATGCTGCTCGCCTGGTCAGGATCGGAGGCTTTGACGTAGTAGGAGGTGAGCGCGGGGGTTTGATAGATACCACCCGGACCGACTACAGTCGCTCGCGGCGCGTACAAGCCAAAGAGACTGCTGATCTGGTCGTCGATCACGCCGATGACCGTCAACGTCACCGGCTCACCGCCGCCGGGGCGCTCGACTTCCACCTTGATCGGGGCAAACGTGCCGTCCGTGGCCTCGTAGCCTTCCAGCACGAAGGCATCGGGGTCTCTGCCAAAGTCGCCTTCCACCGGCACGGCGCTCGCATCCACGATCGCGACATCGGGACGGGTACGCAGGGCCTCAAGGACCGCCGCGTCATCGGCATACCCTTCGGCCCGGGCTTGGAATGACAGCGCACTACCCGTGATGAAGCTTTCCCCCGCTCCGTTCACCGTCTGGGATTTCCACTCATCCGTCCCCTCGACCCGCACGCGCCCTTGGAAATCCCCCGTGGTGACGGTACCGATTCCTTGGAATTGAGTGACGTCGACGCCTTCGGCCTCCAGCGTTTGGGTAAATGCCTCGGCGCTGCCGTCCCCAACCGGGTTCTCCGGCAAGACTCCCACCCGCACGTCCCATCCCGCGTTGGCCTCATCGCCGAGGAAGAGGTTGACGAAGTTTTGATTGATCGTGGCGAAGGTCGCGAGTGAAAAGACGATCAGGCTGAACATCGCGATCAGCATGCCCGTCCGCCCCTTGGTGGCACCAGGATAGGCAATCGCCATCCGCACCGCCGGCAACTTCGACTGGAAGAGCCCGCCGAGTGCGCTGACCCCGCGGAGCAGGAGATCAAGGTTCTGGACAATCAGGATCGACGCGCCCGCGACCATGAAGATGCCCGACAGGAAGAACATCTCGAAGCCGCCACCGAGGTCGCCAAACAACTCCTCACTCAGGCTAGGCGGCAGCAGCCAGAGCGTAAGAATGTAGATCCCTACCAGGCTGAAGACAGGGCGCGACGGCGCGCCGAAGAAGCGCAGGAGCAGCGCGACACCGAACGGCACCAGGCTCATGCCACCGTAGAAGAGGAACGCCTCGGCGGTGTCGCTCGTCTGCCCTGCCACCGCGCCGACAGCCCCGATCATGATCATAATAACGGCGCAGAGTAATGTCCGCTTGCGGCGCTTGGGGTTAGATACATCGGGTAGATCGCGGATCGCGGCGACCACGTTGAGTCGGCTAATCTTCCACGATGACCCCACCACGGCGATAAAGGTGATCACCACGCCGAGACAGTAGGCGACGACCAAGCTTCTCGGCGTAACTTCCGGTCTTATCGGCAGGACATCCCCGAAGAGTGAGTCCAGCGCCAGCCCGATGGCCCACGTTGCCGCGACCCCCAGAGCCGCGCCAACGAGACCGGCAAGCAGTGCGTAGCCCGACCCTTCGGCGACGAACTGCTGGACGAGGTGCCCGCGGCGCTGACCAATCGCCCGCGCCATGCCCATCTCAGGCCGTCGCTCGGCGGCCAGCATCGTGAAGATGAGGACGATGAGCAGGATGCCGACCGCGATCGAGAACAGCCCGAGCACGAGGAAGAGGCCCGTGAAGATCGAGGAGAACGTCTCCGCCAGGTTGACCAGCCGGTCCTTGTAGGGATCGACCCCTAGCGGCTGGCCGGCGACCAGTGCCCGCGCGCGCTCCGTGACCGCGTCGCTGAGCTCCAACCCATCTCGCACGCCTCCCCGGTTGGAGATCGCGATCATGGTCAGGAGACCCTGCTGATTGGTCGCCGCCTGCAACCGGTCAAGCGGAACGACCCAGCCAGGCGTGGCGGTATCGAACCGGCCCGACAGTGGCGAGTCCTCGGCGACCGCCGCCACGGTGAGTTGGAGAGGCTGCCCCCGATAGAAGGTCGTCACCACGTCACCGGCTCCGACCGCGAGATCCTCGGCCATCGTCTCGCTGATGACGACCTCATTGGGAGCGGTGGCGGCAAGATCGATATCGTCTCCCTCGACGGTTCGCAACCCGCCGAATTGGTCGAGCCGTGAAGGGTCGACCCCGACGAGATAGCTCACCGGCTCGCTCTGCCCCGATTCCTCGGCGATGACGGGAAGCGTCTCCAGCAAGATCGGCATGATGCCATCCACATCGGGATCGCCAGCGAGGCCGTCATCGATGGTCTGGAAGACGTCCGCGCTGAAGGTCTCGTTCAGCGAACGCTCGACGTTGCCCTCGTTCTTCGCGTCCTGGCTCGCGACGACGAGCTCATCGACCTCGCCAAGCCCTTGCAGCGCGGACTCCGTGACCGAGTTGTTGATGGTGTCGCCAGTGCCGAGGGCGGCGGCGATGATCAACGTCGAGAGCATCAATCCAATGACGATCAGGATGGTCTGCGTCCGGCGCCGGGGAAT
>DASYWB010000465.1:0-5903 GCA_035936495.1 Thermomicrobiales bacterium | reverse complement strand
TCATGCACGTCTATTGGTGGAATCCGCTCGCTTTTGACGAGTACGTCAGTCGGGTGCTAGACTCGCATATCTTTCCCACTAGGGAGTGGTGGCATTGTGCCTACCGCTCGAGCTTGCACGACTCGTCGCCAACAAAACGTGGAAATCTCTTGAATCAATGTAGCGTAGGGAGCCATTACGGGTGATCAAATTACGACTTCGTCGAATGGGAGCGAAGAAGCGGCCCAGTTACCGTATCGTGGCGGCTGAGAGCGCGTCGCCGCGCGACGGGCGAATCATCGAGGCAGTAGGGTTCTACGACCCGCTGACAGATCCCGCGACGATTACGGTTAATGAGGAGCGGGTCAAGCATTGGCTCAGCAATGGCGCGCAACCAACCGAGACCGTGGCCGACATCTTTCGCCGCCAGGGTTTGATGCCGAAGGCAGACGGCACGTTCGCGGTGCAGGTACAGAGCGATTCCGAGGCTACGGCCAGCGCCTAGTTCTGCTCCACGAAGATCTGGCGCCGGCCCGATCACAGCATTGAACGAGGGGCGACCGTACCCGGCCGTCCCTCTCGTATATCCGCGACGCGGTCGAATGATCTGAGCTCGTGAGGAAGCGCGATGAGCGACCAGCGCCTGGCGTCGGATACCGATCCAGAAGAGCACCAGTCCGGGTCAGGACCGGAGAATGACAACGACGAGCGCGGGGCTGAGCTGGCGGACCACGTCGATTCCCCGAGTGGCCCCCCGGCGGAAGCGATGCGCGGTCTCGTCCTCTATATGGCGTCTCACCTCGTCGAGCAGTCGGACGACCTCGATGTCGAAGCTGAACAGCGCGGTTCGGCGGTCCATGTCCGGCTTCGCGTCCCCAGTGAAGAGCTCGGCAAGGTCATCGGCCGCCAGGGCCGGGTCGCTCGCGCGATGCGGACCGCCCTGACCATCGCCGGCTCCCGCCACAACGTCCGCACCTCACTTGACATTGAAGAGTAAGGACGGGGCATCGCCCCCACCACCGAGGCGAGGGCACGGCCGCCGGGCGTCCGCCAACGCCGCCGATCGCGCCGGAAAGCCGGCCAAAGCGCCACGGCGCCTCATTGATACCCCTGGTCCCGATGCCGCTCAGCCACCCGAGAACCTCATCTTGACCATCGGGGTGGTCGCCGGCACCCATGGTCTAGGGGGAGAGATCAAGGTTCGCCTGATCAGCGACGACATCGAGTACATCATGGCACTCGAGCGCATGATTATTGGCGACGACTCCCGTCCTTGGACGGTAGAGGGAGCCCGGATGCACGCTGGCTACCTATTGTTGTCGCTTGAGCGGGTGACAACGCCGGAAGAGGCGGCCAAGTTGCGAGGTCAGTCTGTCCGCGCGCCAGCGAGTGCTCTGCGACCACTCGCGCCCGGAGAGTTCTTTATTTACCAGCTCTTAGGTCTTCATGTCGTTACCGAGGATGGAGAAACGGTGGGCACGGTCACGGATCTGATCGAGACTGGCGCCAACGACGTTCTCGTCATTACCCCACCGGGTGGTGGAGACGACCTTCTTCTTCCGATGATCCCGTCCGTCGTGACCGAGATCGACCCCGCCGCCGGCAAGATCGTCGCCCGGCCTCTCGAATACTACTAATGACTGGCGCGTCAGCGCCGGCCGGTATTACATCGTGGCCGGCGACAAGTTAGTTCCGCTACGTCTCTATCATCCGTCGAATCTCGACGGCTACAGCCTCGGCCAGTTTTCGGTGCTCAGGCGCCTCAAAATGGATTCCGTCGAGGTCGCTCGACTGAACAACGCGCCCGGCGTCCAGGAAAGCACAGCCGTTCCATTCGGCGTTGCGCCGGTAGTGCGTCGAAAACTCGCGGGATTTCTCTCCAGCTCCGTCGAACATGCCGGCGAGCTTGGTCAGCTTCGCCGTTGGCGGCGGAGCGATGAGCAGCACTCGCGGCGCGCCCTCTAGTTGGACCGCGAGCGTTTGCTTCACAACCTGAGCCAGCACCCCGGCACCCTCGGCGATGTCGGACGGGGCGAGACCGAATCTCCGCTTGAGATCATTGGTCCCCAGCATGATCGTCACCACGTCGAGCGGTTGATGCGACTCAAGGCATGGCCGGAGATAGGTCAGGCCGTTGCGTCCGGGCGAAAGCGGGTCGTCCCAAACCGTCGTCCTTCCATTCAAGCCCTCTTCGATGACCCGATACCCCGCTCCTAGCCCGCGCTGGAGCATGCCCGTCCAGCGCAGGCTTGGGTCAAAGCGCAGACGCGTCGACGGGTCATAGCCCCACGTATTCGAGTCGCCAAAACAGAGGATCGTTTTCATGCTCAGTCCGCCGCCACCGCTGTTGCTCCTGGTTCGCGTCGCGGGGCGGAGGCCGCGGCTGGCTGCCGCGCGGGATTGCGCATCAGGAATGCAACGGCAAGCGCGACCGCGCAGGCCCCGGCACCCACGAGAAAGGTATTCTGCAGGCTATCGACGAACGCCTGTTGAACCGCTGCGAACGTCGCTTGCATCCGCGCGGCATCCGCTCCCTGCAGCGCCGCCGGGAAGTCCTCGAACCGGCTGTCGCGGGCCAGCCGGACGATCTCCTGCCGGGCCGAATCAGAGATCGCCACGCTGTCGAGTTGATCACCGGCGTGGGCGGCAACCTGGCTGGACAGGACCGAGCCGAGCACGGCGATGCCCATCACTTGGCCGATGTTGCGCATCGTGTTCAAGATGCCCGAGGCGCTGCCCGCGATCCTCGGCGGGACCTCGGCCATGACCGCGGTCGTCATCGGAGCAAACGTCAGTCCCATCCCGGTGCCGGTGACGATCAAGGCCGGCAGCAAGCCTTGCCAGTCCGTCTCCAGACTGATCCGCGACCTGAGGAAGAGCACCCCCGCCGTCATGAATGTCAGCCCCGTCGCCAGGATCCAGCGTGCGCCGATCCGATCAGTCAGACGGCCCGCGATCGGCGCCGCGATCATGATCATCAGCGACATGGGCGTCATCGTCAGACCCGCGCGAATCGGGGAGAAGCCGAGCGCCCCTTGCAGGAAGAGGGTCATCGGGAAGAAGATCCCGAGCATCCCGAAGGCGACCAGGAGCGAGACCAGGTTCCCTGCCCAGAAGTTCCGGTGCGCGAAGAGCTCGATCTTCATCATCGGGTCCCTCGCGCGTCGCTCCCACCAGATGAAGATCACCAGTAAGAGGATGCCGGTGAACGAGAGCAAGAGCGTCTCGGTGCTTGTCCAACCGACCTTGGGCGCTTCGATCATCGCGTAGACCAGCGCGAAGATGCCGAAGCCGGAGAGGAATAAGCCCGCCCAGTCCAGCCGCTTACTGGCACGCGGATCGGTCGATTCGGGGATGATCGCGATCGTGGCCAGGATCGAGGCAATGCCGATCGGGACGTTGATCAAGAAGACCCACTCCCACGCGTAGTTCGTCACGATGAGGCCACCGACGACCGGGCCGATCACCGCGCCCAGGGCGACGATACCGCCCCAGATCCCCATCGCCGCGCCCCGTTTCTCGGGCGGAAAGACGACCGTCAACAGCGAGAGCGTTTGGGGCATCATGAAGGCGCCGCCGAACCCTTGGAGGACCCGCGACCAGATCAGCACGTTGACGCCCGAAACGTTGAGCGCATCACCAAGCGCGTTCGATGCCGCGCACAAGGCCGACGCCGCGGTGAAGATCGCCATGCCGACGATGAAGAGCCGCTTGCGCCCGAAGACGTCGCCCATCCGTCCAAAGGAGAGCAGCAAGACCGCGTAGGTCAGGATGTAGGAGTCCAGCACCCATTGGATCTGCGTCAGGCTGGCATTGAGATCGACTTGAATCTTGCGCTGTGCGACGTTGACGATCGTCGTGTCTAAGAGCAGCATGAAGATCGCCGTGCAAAGCACGAGCAGTACCAGCCAAGGGTTCCGGGCTTGTTCCGATGGGGTTTCCCTGGCTGCCGGCATGGCGTGCGACGTCTCGGTCACCTACAAAAGCTCCCTCTTGAGTCGAAAGACCACGAGCTAAGATAAACGTTGATCACCTCGCCACACGGCCGGCGGCCGGACAGCCTTCGACGGCCGTTTCTTCATGCAACGCGTCAGACAAGGCTTGGAGGACTGGGACGACCGCTGGGCGATGGACAGGATCCAGGCGGTCTAACGCGGAGCGTACGTGTCGCGACCGCATGGCTCGGATCTCGGCACCGAGGCGGATGGCGTCTTCGGTCGGCGTGAGCAAGACCTGCCGGCGATCATCCGGGTTCGTCCCCCGGGTGATCATGCCGTCCTCGACCAGCCGGTCGGCCACTTCTGAGGCCGCCGACATCGAGACGCCGCTGGCCACCGCCAATTCACCCACCGTGCACGGCCCGTGGTGATGAAGATGCGTCAGCATCTTGATCTGGGCCAGCGAGCGACCGGTCGCTCCCGGGTAATGGGCAACCGTCATGGAGAGCAACTTGCCAATGCTGGGCAAGAGGTCAATGACCTGTTGGATCAGTGGGTCTTCGTCGGCCAGCCGGGCCTCGTCTGCCATCACGCCGTTTCTTCCCCCCCATAATGCTTCGGCCTCCGGATGATACGGAAACCGAAGGGCTCCGTCAAGAACAGAGCGGTAGTGGTTTAGAGTTGAGGCTACACGGCGGCATCTACATGCTAGGAGAGTGGCAGGGCGACGATGGATACGCGAAATGACCAGCGTGTAGCCATTGCGACGTACCTCCGCTCACTCGCGGAATGGAGACTTCGCAAGGCCGAAGAGTACGACCGCGACGCGCGAAACCTGCGCAGCGCCGCGGGCCTGCGTGAGTTGGCCGCCTATATCGAGGGCCTGCCGGAAGACGATCTCCGTGTCCGGCGCCTGCGGGAGGTCGCATTCACCGGAGACGAGTTCACGCCGGGACAGCAGGCCGCGTACGAGGCTGGTCGCTTCCGCTTCCACCACGCGGAGACCCGGCTTGATGCATTTCTGGACCGGGTCGTGGAACTTGCCGAGGCGGACGTGGGAGAGCAAGGGCGCTTCGGTGGGATCATGCCGCCGGGCGACGACCCATGGGGTTAGGGTGCTAGGCGGTGACGCCGGCCGGCTCAACGAGGGCGTCCTCGGCACGCGGGTCCTCGGCGGAGGGGGGGGTCCAACTCCCGGCCCACTCTGAGACGGATGCGATCACGTCGTTTAGCGCCCGGCCCTTCGGTGTCAGGCGATACTCGATCTTGACGGGTGTCGATGGGATGACTGTCCGGGTCACGATGCCTTCCGCTTCCAGCTCTTTGAGACGCTCGGAGAGCAGGCGATCGCTGAGGCCCGGCACCGCCGCCGTCACGTCGCTGAACCGGGTTGCGCCACTGAGCATCGCGCGCAGGATCGCTCCAGTCCACCGCTTGCCGATCAGCTCGATCGCATGGTGATAGACCGGGCAAAAGGCGCTCGTATGATCATCAGGCGGTGCCGTCCGCGTCCGAGGCTCATTCATATGCACATTATTACACTCCGTAAGGTGCTTGACAAGTGTCGTCTAATGTCGCTACAGCCGCTTGCGGATCGTTAAGCCGAAGTTGTGGGCGATACGGACCCGTGGCGGGACGGGGCGTAGCTCGCGCCATTTCCCCGAATACGTATCAATCTTCATGACAGGCGGCATATCCCGGGCATGCACACCGCCCGTCCGCGCCCGTCTCCGAAGTCTCTGGTGGGCTCGACTGGGCTCGACGAGTGATAGGTCTTCCCCGGCGTTCAGAGCAAATCCCTGTTGGAAACTCACGACAGGGTCCACGCGCGGCGGAGAGAGGCAGCCCCGGTCCAGCATGATGGCGCCCGGGCCGGGACACCGCGAGCGGTGCGTCTGCACAGGGGGTAGGCAGCGTCTGTGCGTGGACCTTTGCCCGCGTGGCCCGTGATGAACCGCGGCCCCGCTTGAGCCTCCACCGGGGCTT
>DASYWB010000464.1:0-3856 GCA_035936495.1 Thermomicrobiales bacterium | reverse complement strand
TCGCCCCAGATGTCGCTCTCCGTGGTGCTGGACGCGTTTTGGGAACTGGAGCGGCACGAGGTTGTACTGGGACGGGTGGCGGACGGCGGCTACTATCTCATCGGGGTAAGCGGGCCTTACGACGTGCTCGAGAGCGTGCCGATGAGTACCGCGAGCGCGGCGGCTGGAGTCCTCCAGCGCGCGGCCGCGCTCGGGCTGCGAGCGGCGGAGGTAGCCGCGACGTTCGACATCGATGAGGCCGAAGATCTGGAGCATCTCCGGGCATTTTGCGCGAGCGGTGCCCGAGTCGTTCCAGCGACCACGGCCGCATTACGAGAACTTGGGATCTGAGCATACATACGATGCGCCGGCGATCACTCACGGACTCGGGACTCAGGTCGGTTCTCCCCGAATCTCGTATGATGCCGGTGTGGATTGAATGATTGGGATAGCATGGCATTGGGCGCTCCTCCGCTGGATGGAGCCGGGAGGGGCATCGATGATGCAAGCGGTTCCAACCCGAATCAAGACCAATGACATGGTGATCGTTGATGCCGATATCCACGTCAACGACACCCCGGCGGCGCTGGCACCCTATTGCGCTTTGCCGTGGCGGAAGTCGCTGGAGGAGCTGGCCAATACGCCGTCACGCTATCTGGACATCCCCGGGTATTCGCCCACCATGAAGTTAGACCCGCCAATCCCCGGTCAGCATCCAAATCGGTCCGTGCCTACCGCCGCGGAGATGCGGGAAGGGTTGTCGACTCTCGGGATCGACATCGGCGTGCTGTTTCCAGACAACCTGCTCCTATTCGCCCCAATCCCCCACATCGAGTATGCGACGGAACTCTCGCACGCCTACAACCGGTGGCTGATGGAGGAATGGCTACTGAAGGAAGAGGGGTTCTACGGCGCACTGCTAGCCTGCCCACAGAATCCTGATGACTCGGCGCGGGAGATCGAACAGTATGCCAAGGAAGAGAAGATCGTCGCGGTCTATCTCCCGACGGCAGGCGTGAATCCACTTTGGGGGCATCGCAAGTACGACCCGATCCTGGCGGCGGCTGAAGCCGCGAACTTGCCGGTCTTCTTGCATAGCGTGACGCTCGTCTCACCGGCCTTCCCCTGCCAACTGGACCAGTTCGAGAACCATTTCGCGCGGCAGATGCTCTCCCACTCGTTCGCGATGATGGCGAACCTGGTCAGCCTGATCCATACGGGAGTGCCGGCCCGGTACCCGAAGCTCAAGGTTGGGTTCACCGAGGCCGGACTGGCGTGGGTACCGTATATGATGTGGCGGCTCGACAAGTACTACAACGAGTACCGGCGGCAGGTGCCGTTCCTAGAGCGCCGTCCCAGCGAGTACATGAAGGAGCGGATGTGGTTCGCGACCCAGCCAATCGAGGAACCGGATAATCCAGCCCACCTCATCCAGACCATTGACCACCTGGGCGGGGCGGACCGGGTGCTCTTTGCCTCGGACTGGCCGCACCATGATTTCGACCACCCCAAGGCCGTCCTCAAGCTGCCGATGCCCGCCGAGGCAAAACGCAAGATTATGGGTGGGAATGCCCTGGAGCTATTCAACATCCCCGTGCCGGCGACCAAGCTGACATAGCGAGGGAACGAGGAGGACATGGCCGAGCACCTCATTGCCCCGGTCGAGGCGTCCGCGTCGGGTACGCATCGGGTCGTCAAAGTCCGCAACATCGAGATTGGCGTCTTCAACGTCGGAGGGGACTTCTACGCCCTGCCGAACGTGTGCACCCACCAATTCGGCCCGCTCTGCGAAGGCACGGTGAACGGGACAACCGCGTGCGACGCGTCAACCGGCTGGAAGTTTGCTTGGGTGAAAGACGGGGAGATCATCACCTGCCCCTGGCACGGACTGGAGTTCGACCTCACGACCGGCCAGTGCCTCGCGATGCCAAAGGTCCGCCTCCGCTCCTATCCGGTGACGGTGGAAGAGGGCATGGTCAAGCTGATCTTATGAGATGAATGCGGCGCGTATTGCTCGATGAGCGAACTCCTGAGTCGCCTCGTGATTCGCCGTCTCGGCGTTGGAGAGCGTCCAGCCTTAGGTGACCTCACGGCAGGGGGGGTAGACACGCGGGAGCAGACTGATTGTTGTTCGTACGTCGCCGAGATAGACGGGCATTGTGTCGGATATCTCCTCGTCCAATCCATCTCCTATTTGGATGGCAAGCCGCTCACGCTATGGATTGACGATCTCGCGGTCCATCCCGATCACCGGCGGCGTAAGATTGCGACCGCCCTGTACCGCGAGTTGGGCACCTGGGCGCGTGCGGAGGGAGTAAAGGCGATTCTCACCCGCATCCCTCCCGACAACGCCGCCGCACGTGCACTGCACCAGCAGATCGGCTTCGAAGACCACGCGACGGGGACCCTCGTCTGGCGTCTCGATCGCGACTGAGAGGCCGTGCGTCTCGTGTAACAAGGCCAGGAACCCCACCCGGAAGGCAGGGGCACCCCTCGTGGGTGCCCTGTTCCAGGTCCCGACGGATCCCATCTGCCACACCGCCGGGCCGCCCACCCTTGTTCAGCCCCCGGCGAGGGTCGATACCGGGACGACACCCACAGAGGATACGCGGCGGCCGGAAACCGGGCACCCACGAGGGGCGCCCCAACGAGACCTCGCCGCCTTGCCGCCTCTTCTCCCCCTGCAATCATCCGCCACTGCCCCGCTCCCACGATTGGGGAAGGGGGCTGCTCACTGGCGTTATACCCAGCATGCACCCGGGGATTCCGTATGACGCGAGACAGTCAGCCTCGCCACACAGCCTCTCATACCGGGTTCGGGTAAATGCTCCGAGTTGGCCAGTGGAGCCTGACCTAGCCTGCCTCGGTGTACGTTGCGTGTGCCCAGCTCACTCGGGGATCGCTTGCGCCCGGATCGCCGGCAGGTGCTCTTCGTAGTGCTCATAGGTGTCACCGGCTATTGCGTTGATGATGGGCTCGTCCGGATTCGAGTCTTGCTGGTCGGAGAAGTCTTTGTAGGGCTTCTGGAGATCAGCATCATCAAGCGTCGAGATGACCGCGACCGCCCGCTCGTGTGCCTCGCGGGCCATGGCCAGCACGTCAGAAGCGGGCCGTTCCCGGTGCAACTCATAGAGCTGCCGGTTGATCGTGTCGATATCCATCGTCGACGCATCGCCCTCGATACCCATCGCGGCACCACGAGGCTGATGCTGGAGGAGCGCGGCGATTCCCTGCTCCCAGGCGGCGACATGGGCGAGGACGTCTTTCGCCGACCAGTCCCCCCCGGCACCCGGCGCGGTGAACTGCTCTTCCGTCAGCCGGGCAACGGCGGCGTCGAAGTCGGCGCGGGACGCTTGGACGCGATCAAGCACGGCATTGATCGTCCGCGGTTCGCTCATTTGCGCGGTCATGGCACTTCCCCTCCATGGTGACAATGAGTCCGCGACGTCGCGAGACATTCCAATGGTACCGCGAGACGCGATGCCTGGCAGCGGATAGGTTGTGGACAGGTTACAATCGGAGCAGAGCGCTGTTCCGATAACAGACCGGGGGCGAGATCGTGGCTGTATCAATCGACCAATCCGAGAAATTGCGGTCGGCCGTGGCCTTTCTGCGCGAGGCGGGACGGGAGGATGAGGCGGCCGCGGTTGAAGGCCTCCTGCCTCCGATCCGGCACCGATTGCCGACCAGACCCCCGGCGGACGACCTCATCCCGATCCGCGAGGCGGCCGAGCGACTGGGACTGAGCCGCAACGGGGTCCAGCGCCGAATCGAGCTGGAGACGCTCGACGGCGTGAAGGATCCCGACAACGGCTACCGGTACGTGACGCGGGCGTCGCTCGAGCGGAACCTACGCAACGCGGAGATAGCTCGGGCC
>DASYWB010000463.1:0-6182 GCA_035936495.1 Thermomicrobiales bacterium | reverse complement strand
GAGGTCCGCATCGAGCCGAACCCCATCGCCGCGATGCCCTCGATCCACTTCGCGGCGACGGCGCTGCTCGTCTTCCCAGTGCGCCGGGCGGGGGTGCCCGTGGCAGGGGCGATGGTCCTCTACGCCTGCCTGATGGCCATCGCCCTCGTCTACCTAGGGGAGCACTACGTCCTAGACATCGTCGTTGGTGGGACCTTGGCTGGGCTCGCGTGGTGGATCACGGGCAGGTGCTTCGCTGCCACCGCGGACACGACGCACGAGAGCGACCGATGATGTCACGACCATACAGGGTCCGGCAACGGCCTTCTCGGTGCCACTCGGCGGTCAGCACTCCCCAAGCGTCCCCGATCGGCCGAGTTGGAGTGGTGGCTATGGTTAGATTTGCCCGGTGGGCTCTCGTACTGGTCGATGGAGAGGTATAGCAATGTCAGAGCCTGAACGTGTCGGCGGCCGGGCCGTCGTTCATCATCCCGGCCGCGCCCGCTGGCCGGGTCCTCTCTGGGCATGGGGAATCGCCGGGATTCTCGGCGAGATGGTGATCCTGGCCGTGCTGACCCTCCTGCTGTTCCCCGGCATCTGGCAGACGGGCAGCGCCGTCTTCGATGAGGATCAGTCGGCGGGGCCGGAGCGCGGCGTGACGCTCAGCGAGGTCGTCGACCATCCGGAGCCAATGTGGGGCGAGATCGTGACCGTAAGCGCGGAGGTCGATACGCTAATTGACCCGTACACGATGCTGATCGGCAACCGTGCGCCCATCGTTGGAGACATCCTGCTGGTCGTGAGTGCCGCGGGGCGGCCGGCCTTGCGCGACCAGGCGGCCCCCACGCCGCTGACCGAGGACGACGTGGTCCAGGTGACGGGCGTCGTCCGGCACTTCGACATACCGGCGCTGGAGGCGGAGACCGGGGTCGATCTGAACGAGACGGCGCTCACCAGCTACGGCCACGCCTCGGCGATGGTCGCGCTCGCGATCCACGTCAACCCCCCGGCCGAGATCGGTCCCGGCGATCCGGAGTACGGGGGATCGGCCGGCCCCGACACCGGGGTCACGATCAGGGATGTTGGCGCCGACCCCGAGCAATACCTGGGACAGACAGTCGAGGTGAG
The DNA here is from genome assembly GCA_035936495.1 of Thermomicrobiales bacterium. GTDB lineage: Bacteria > Chloroflexota > Chloroflexia > Thermomicrobiales > UBA6265 > DASYWB01. The sequence continues at coordinate 5,075 of DASYWB010000463.1, read as the reverse complement.
CGGCGAGATCGAGTATGTCTACGGCCCGCACGCCTACTGGCTCGAGGATGGCGGGGCTCTCGTGGTCAGCGCCACGCCTCACCCCGAGGCCTTCGACGAGACATCAGCATTCGTACGGGGTGAAGTCCGCCGCTTCGACATCGCGACACTCGAGGCCGAGCTCGGCATCGACCTGAACGATCAGGAACTCCGGCATCTCGAGGGCGGACCGGTGATCATTGCCGAGTCGTTTCAGTTGGTGAAGTGAGCCATGGCACGAGATCGGCACGGCCGCGGCATCGCGTAGCCAGCGGTATCAATTGGCGCGGGACGGTTGCTCATGCGTGCGCTGCCTGGCCCCCGTCCCCGCCAGGCCGCCAAGGATCGCCGCACCGACGAGCAGGACCATCGCCGTCGCCGCGTACCACAGGGTCTGCCTGGCTGCTGCAAGGAAGCGCCCCGGGGGGATGATTTGGAGTTCCTCGGGCATACGTTGTGCTTCCTCGGCGGCAGGAACGAGTGGGCGCTCGGGTTCAGCGGGGCTGATCCAGCCCAACTCGATCCCCACGCTCCGGAAGTCCGCCGCACTGCTCCCCCAGGCGAAGCTGATCCCCATTACCACGACCAGCGCGGCGCACCCGACAAGCAGGCCACGCTGAGCGGCGCCTGCCGCGATGGGCACGGCGACCGCTGCCACATAGCCACCGGCAGCAAAGGCGACGATGGCGCTCATACCGGCCCACAGGAGCGCCGCGCGGGTGATCTCCATATTCGATGTCGACGTGGTGAAGATCGAGCTCGCAACCGCGACCCCGAGGATGCCAAGCACGCCCAGCGTCGTCAGCGTGGTGAGAAGCCCGGCGATGATCGCATCCCAGCTTGGCAATCCGGCATGGGTCTTCATCCGCGTCACTTCCTTGCGCTGTCCTTCCCCTTTTTGCCGGGTTGGAACACCGAGAATATGCTAGGGGCTGACTCGTATCCCGGCGATACCTGTCCGTCTCCGCACTAAGCATGCCGACAGCGCGGGAACGCCATTGCCCATTCATCTCGCTTCACGGTTCCCCGCTTGCCTGTCCACTCCTACTCGGCGGCGATGATGGGCGGCGAGGATCGATGAGACCTACAGCATACAGCAGCGACAGCGCACCACTTTCTCTATCAACGTCCCTAGCCAGCAGGGTGGGTTGGCGGCGATACTGCCGGTGGTGTTGCGCCGCCTCGTCAGCCGGCGGGGTGGGGCGGAAGGGGCGAAGTCGGGTGATCTCGGAGCGCATCGGTCACTGGATCCGCGGATATGTCCTGTCGCTGGGACATGTCTTGGCCCGCCTCGGCCTCAGCGCGAACATGTTGACCGTCATTGGGCTCCTGCTCAACGTGGGGGTGGCGGTGGTTATCGCCGTCGGCCAGCCGCAATGGGGCGGTGTGCTGCTGCTGCTGGCCAGCGCCTTCGACATGGCAGATGGCGCGGTCGCGCGCGCGACGAATTCGATCAGCCGCTTCGGGGGCTTTCTCGATTCCACGCTCGACCGATACTCAGAAGTCGTGGTCTATCTCGGGCTTCTCGTCTACATGCTGAACACCGGTGATGCCGAGTTGGGAGCAATCCTGATCTTCATCGCCGCGACCGGGGCGGTCCTGATCAGCTATGCCCGCGCTCGCGCCGAGTCCGCGGGCTATTCGGCCTCGGTGGGATTAGTCGCGCGGCCCGAACGGGTGGTGCTCCTTTCGATCTGCTTGATCCTCGGTCAACCACTCTGGGCGCTCTGGATTCTCGCGGTGGCGACCCATGTGACCGCCTTGACGCGGATTATTCACGTCTGGCGGATCTCGACACACGAGCCGCCGACCGCCGTCCCGACCGGGGAGCGGCAGTAGCGGATGGACCAGCCGCCCGGCGATTCCAATCAGAGGTCAGAGCCGGAGGGAGATCTTCTCCCTCCAAGCGATCCGCAAGGGATTGCCTCCGCGTCGCGATCGTGTCTGGTGATTCTGGCTCTGGTGGCGGTGATTCTACTGGTGATCTGTGTTAGCACCGCGATCCGGCTGGTGACGGGGTAAGATGGCGATGGGAACGCAAGCAAGGCATGCCGCGACCCGGCGGGGTGTTGCGCTCGATAGTTGGAGGACGAGATGCCGGCACATGGAACGAGCGGAGAATGGCTGAGAGTCGCCGTGGTTCAAATGAACTCGCGGGATAATAAGGCGGCCAATATCGAGACCGCGCTGAACTTGATCGACCGGGCGGCCGCGTCCGGTGCGCGGCTTATCGCGCTGCCCGAGGTCTGGACCTACCTTGGACCAAGCGAGGGCAACTACGATGCGGCGGAGCCGGTGCCCGGTCCGACGCTGGACCGGATTGCCGACCGCGCCCGGCGGCATGGCGTCTATCTCCACGCGGGAAGCGTGCTAGAGCGTGTCGAAGGCGATCCACGCCTTCGCAACACGAGTGCGGTGTTCGATCCCGATGGGACCTTGATCGGCTCGTACCGGAAAATGCACCTGTTCGATGTGGTGCTGGACGGCGTGGCAAGCTATCGGGAATCGGCAACCGTCGCCGCCGGCGAGGAGATCGTGACGGTCGACGTGGATGGGATCACCGTCGGGCTAGCGATCTGCTATGACCTCCGGTTTCCGGAGCTGTTCAGGATCCTGGCGCTGCGAGGTGCCGAGGTGATCATGCTGCCGGCGGCGTTCACGATGACGACTGGCAAGGATCATTGGGAAGTCTTGATCCGAGCGCGTGCGATCGAGAACAGCGTCTACATGATCGCGCCGGCGCAAATCGGAGAGCACCCACCGAGCCACTGGAGCTACGGCCGTTCGCTCATCGTCGACCCGTGGGGGACGGTGCTGGCGACCGCGCCGGACGCCGAGACGGTGGTGAGCGCTGCGCTGGACCGGGAGCGGATCCGCCATGTTCGACGGCAGGTCCCGTCGCTCGCCAATCGGGTACCCGATCGCTACGCCTGGCCAGAGGCTGACTCGGCGCTCGTGGCGCGCTGAGGTGGGTATGGACCAGGGAGCCCGGCGCAGCCTGGAATGCGTGCTCGTCCGTGAGGATTGACGATGTCGGCCATAGCATGTTAACCTTACGCCACTGGTCGAGCACGACAGTGTTGCCCGACCGGGTAAACTTCCCGGTAGTCCGTAGAGGGTAAAGGAGGTGATGCCCATGGAGAGTAACGGTCGTCAGGGCATCACGGTCGAGGTGACGCGCGCCTAGCGCGGAACTGGCTGTGATGCCCGGGCAAGACGGGCCGGTCCTTCGGGACCGGCCCGTTTGCTGTTTTCCAGGCCTCGAGATTCGGGGCCGGAATCCGATAGGAGCGGTGGACAGGTTGTACGGCGTCCCTGTCGCACGGCAGTGAAGATGCCGCGCTGACGGATCGAAGCCAGCTGAAGACCGGCTGAGGGCGACGTGCGCGAGGGCCATCGACCACCCGGATTCCATGTGAGTAACGCAAGAAAAGGCTCTCGATGCAGCTTGGGTTGTTCGATATCTTTCAGGTGGACCCGCTCAGCCAGGCGACGGACGGGGAGGTCTACAGGCAGCGGCTCGATGATCTAGCCTTGGCCGACGAGCTGGGGTTCGAGGTTGCGTTTACGGCCGAGCGGCACTTCATGCCGACCTACCGGTGTCCGGCGCCGGGCACCTGGATCGGTGCCGCGTCCCAACGCACCACGCGGCTCCGGCTCGGTGTGCTGGCTTATACCCTACCGATCCATGCCCCGGCCGCATTGGCGGAAGAGATCGCGGTGCTCGATCACCTGTCGGTCGGCCGGCTGGAGGTCGGCCTCGGACTCGGGCATCGTCCCGAGGAGCTGGTCGCGCTCGGCGTCGATCCAAATTCGCGGATCGCCGCCTACCAGGAACGGCTGGCGGTAATGCGGGCGCTGTGGAGCGGCGGACAGGTCACGCTGGAGACGCCGTTGACACGTGTTCACGCGGTCGCGATTCATCCACTGACAGTGCAACAACCGCACCCGCCCCTCTGGTATCCGGGTACGGATAAGGGCGCCGCTGCCTGGGCCGCCTCGCAGGGGATGAACCTGGCGGTTGGCTTCGCGCCAGATGACCGGTTGCGTCCCGCGACCGAGGCGTTCGCCCTGGCGCGCCGGGGACGCCGCCTCGCCGCCGAGCAGGCGGGCAAGCCCATGCCCGCGACACGGATTGCCCTGATGCGGCACGTCTACGTCGCCGATAACGACGAACAAGCCCACGCCGAGATGACCGATGATCTGATGCGGCTGCACGAGAATGTCCGTGGCGAACAGGGCGAGCAGGCGGGTGGCCGCGCAGACCGGCGCGCCGAGGCGGAGGAAGGACTGGCGGACATGCTCCGAAATCAGGTGATCATCGCCGGCGGCCCGGAAACGGTGGCCGGCGCGATCCGGGAGAGCGGCAAGGCGTTGGACCTCGACCTCTTCCTGGCCAACATCTACGTCACCGGCATCGATACGGACCGCGTCCACCGCGCCCTGCGGCTCCTCGGCACCGAGGTTGGCCCCCGGCTGGCATCTGCCGGGCAAACAGTACCGCGCGGCCCGTAGTCACCTGGGCGCGGTTCGTTTCAGAGCCTGGCCGGGCGCAGCAAGCAACGCCGCCAATGTCTTGCTGATTTGGCGTACGCAACCTTAACGGTGGTAGCGAATCGCGCTAGGGCCGGCTATGGACAGACCCGGCTCAGTAGTCGCAGGAACGCCGCCTGTTCCCTGTCCGAGAACTTGCTGGTCAGGGTCTCGTGGACGGTCCAGGTATGGATGGCCATGGCGCGGTCGATGAGCGCGTCGCCGGTTTCGGTCAGGCAGACGAGGGTCGTCCGACCGTCACCGCGTGGCTCGGACCGGGCGAGGAGATCACGCTCTGCCAGCCGCGAAACTAAGCGGCTGAGTGCGGGTTGGCTGAGCGAGACGGCCTCCAGCAACGCACTGATCCGCACCTCTCATTCGCATGCGACCGCAGGTAGAGCAGCACGTCGAACTCATTGATCGCGAGCGCGCACTCGCGGGAGAGCTCCGCACCGAGCCGCTGCGCGACCCGATCGTGCGCCATCCGAAGCATCTGCCAGGCGCGAGTGCAGGTGGCGATGTCG
>DASYWB010000462.1:0-14986 GCA_035936495.1 Thermomicrobiales bacterium | reverse complement strand
ATTCCCAACCGCTACGAGAGTGATGATCACGGAAAAGCATAGCACGCGGATCGAGCGTGACCGGTTTGCTCGCTCGCGCCAAAGACCGTCGCTTGACGAGACTGTCTCCGCCTCCGCGCTACTCGGCGGGCGATTCGTCCGCCGCGCCATCCACGGCCGGCTTGCGGGCGTCTGCTCTTGCCCTCGTCGACCCGCTGGCTCCGTGGTGGCCGTTAACCACGGTTGTCGTACCTCGCAATTCGGGTACCTGCCGCATCAGGTCCTCAAGTTTCACCCCGGTTAGCGCTTCCAGCAACGCCGGCACCTGGGCGATCATCTGGGTCATGTCGGAGGTCACCCTACTGACACCAAGTCCTCCCCCACTCCCATTGCCATCGCCGCCCGTGGAGACGACGGTGATCTTGTCCACCTTCCCGAGTGGCTCGGACATTGCCCGGATGGTCTCCGGCAGGTTGGACAGCAATTTGTCGATGATCGCCGCCTGATTGTAGGATTGATAGGCGTCGGCCTTGATCGCCATCGCCCGTGCCTCGGCATTTCCAGTTGCCGCGATGACATCCGCTTCCGCCAGACCCTGCAGTTTCGCGACCTCGGCGCGCGCTTGTCCCCCCAGGCGCTCCGCCTCCGCCTGGCCGGTTGCCATGAGAATTTGTCGCTGCCGGTCAGCATCCGCCAGCGCCTCGATCCGCTGCCGCTCGATCTCGGCCGCCTTCAGCACGGTGGCGATCAGCTCCTTCTCGCGGCGCAGGATCTCAGCCTCCTGGACGGCGATCTCACCGTGCTTACGGACCTGATCAATCTTGACGCGCTCCTCGACCGCCCTTTGCTCCTGGATATTCGTCTGGATCTCGTACGCTTTATCGGCGGCGGCCTGCTGCATCATGACCGTCGCCCGGTACTCAGCCTGTTTGATATTGAGGTCGCGCGTCGCCTCGGCTTGCTTGGTCTCGCTCGCGGTCTGCGCGATCACCTCATCTTGCTTTGCGCCGGCTGCCGCGATTGTCGCCTCCCGAAACGCGTGGGCCCGCTTGATCGCCGTGTCCCGATCGGCTTCGGCGGTCGCAATGTCGGCCTGTCGCCGGACCAGCGCGATGTCTGGCTTCCCCATATTGAGGATGTACTCATTCTTGTCACGCACTTCACGGATGGTGAACGAGATGACCTCTAGGCCCATCTTGCTGACATCATCGGCCACGTTCGAGCGCATTCGATCGGCGACCATCTCAGGCTCTTTGACGATCGCCTCGACCGTCAATTGACCGACGATGCCACGCAAGTGACCTTCCATCACGAGGCGGATCAGCGCCTGCTGCTCCGCCTCATTCTTGCTCAAGAACTGTTCAGCTGCCGTCAGGATGCTGACCGGATCCGACTTCACCTTGATCTGAGCGACTGCCTCAACGTTGACCGCGACGCCCTGGCTCGTATAGAGGTCTTGGGTCGGCGCCACATCGAAGCTCATGAGCTCCAACGAGAGCTCGCGTGCCTGCTGCACCATCGGCCAGACAACTTTTCCGCTCCCCTTGACGACTTTCGTTCCACCAAACCCATAGACGATCAGCGCCTGGTTGGGTCCCACCTTTCGAAACAGCGTGGCGCCGACAAGCAGCAGGAGGACAACAAGCGCCACGAGGACGGCGACGATGATGGCGATACCCACGGTACTCATGGTGCGTTCCTTTCGATGACAGCACGGTCATGGCGCATAGCTAGCTTCCCTCAATGGTGCTCGCCGCTCGAGGCAATCATGGTCGAATCCTGACTCAAGGCTGGCGCGGGCTCGGCGCGCTCTGGCTTCGGTCGCGGGCTCATTAGCTGGTCCCATGGCGCGACCGTCGCGACGCCGCCGTGATAACGAAGCACCACAACTTCAACCCCTCGGGCTATCGCGCCTCCATCTTCCGAGCGAGCCGCGGCCACCTGCCGCAGCCCCTGTTGCTCATAGATGATCTCACCCGTTCCACCGCTTCTAATGGACGAAACGACGCGGGCCAGCGTGCCTGGCAACTCATAAGCTTCCGGCTCCAGCACTTCCCCGGCGTTGGAGAGGCGTCTGATTCCCTTTCCCACAGCAGAGCCTCCTACCACCCCGCCGGCGACCGCCAGGACAACGCTCAACACCGCCGGCAGTCCCGCGGCCTGGCGCGCAAGCAGCCCGACACCACCGAACCAGGCGATGAAGGCCAGTATCGCGCTCACGTTGAAGAGCCATGAACCAGGTCCGAGGCTCCCCGCGTCGCCATCAACCCCCAAGTCAGCACCCCCGAGCGCCAGCGAGACGAGCGTAAAGAGCACGCCGAAGAGGAGGCAGCCAAAGAAGATCGCGTCCAGTGTGTTGTTGACAGGGATCATCGACGACCTCTACCGGGGACGATACGCTCTCGCGAGAATCAGCCTCGGCCACGCGCCTCCATGATCATTCGTTTCGTCCCGATTGACATATCGTATCACGACGACACGGTGACTTGAAGTGGAGTAATCGGCCGCTCTCGCGGTTCGCCGCGGCCGCTCAGGTTCATTTCGCTCCGTTTGTCAGACGATCAACGCCCCTTCTATACTCTTGGTCCAGATCGCTTTACGCAGACGACAGGATTTCACCATGCCGGACGCTTATCCGAGACGCGCGATGAGCGCGACCGCGGACGACGACATTATCGAAGACGCGGCTCCGGCCGCGGCGGGCGATCCGCTCCTGGTCCCTGTTGGCGTAGAACCGCGATACGGAAAGACGGAGATCGACCCCGAGTCGGCCGCCCGTGCGGCACGGACGGAACCGAGCCTCGACTTTGGCACCGTCCGTAACGACCCGGAAGTGCAGGCGTTCATCCATCAGGCGAACATCAACCTTGGTGTGCTGGGATTCACCGAGCATGGGTTCCGCCATGTCAATCTCGTCGCGAGTATCGCGCGCAACGTGATGCGCCTGTTGGACTTCGATCTCCGGCATCAGGAGCTGGCGGCGACCGCGGGTTACCTGCATGATATCGGTAACGTAGTCAGCCGGCACGGGCACGCCTCGACCGGCGCGACGCTTGCTCATCCCATACTCCTCCGGCTCGGCATGGTGCCCGAGGACATCGCGGTGACGATCGGTGCCATTGGCTCGCACGGCGACGATGGTAGCAGACTCGGCGAACCGGTTCATCCCGTTTCCGCGGCGCTGATTTTGGCCGACAAGTCTGATGTTCATCGCTCCCGTGTCCGCAACGAGGATCCGGCGAGCTTTGACCAACATGATCGTGTGAACTTCGCGGCGACGTCGTCGTTCTTGCGGGTCAATGCCCAGGCCAAAACCATTACCTTGCAGCTCACGATCGACAGTGAGATGGCCTCCGTTATGGAATATTTCGAGATCTTTCTGCCACGCATGCTCATGAGCCGGCATGCCGCCGAATTGCTCGGGTGTGCCTTCCACATATCGATGAACGAGGTCGTTGTCCTGTAGCCCTGGTCCGATCACCACGAGGAATCGACGCATGAGCCTTGGACACCGATGGAAGGACTTCGACGCCTTCATGTTCCTGACCACCCTGGTGCTCATGGGCTTCGGGGTAGTCGCCATCTGGAGCGCGACCGGGATGGAAGCGCCCAGCATCGCGAGCCTTGGCCTGCGCCAGGCATTCTATGGAGTAGTCGGACTCGTGGTGATGTTCCTCCTCGCCTCGTTCGACTATCGCTTCCTCGCCACGGGCGCCTGGCTGCTCTATCTCCTGGGCATTGCCGGTCTCCTCGCGGTCCTCGTTCCGGGCATCGGGACCGAGATCTGGGGTGCTCAACGGTGGATCTTTGTCGGAGGAATTTCGATCCAGCCAGCGGAATTCGCAAAGCTCTCGACGGTGATCGCCCTCGCGGCATTTGTTGCCTCGCGTGGCCAAGCGATGGAAGACGTCGGGAACTTCGTCGTCTCCCTACTGATCGTCATGGTCCCGATGGGGCTTGTCTTCCTCGAACCAGACCTCGGCACCACGCTCGTCTACGGCGCCATTTGGGTCTCGATCATGCTGCTCGGGGCCCGCACCCGCCTCTTCTATTTCGGGGCAATGGCGCTCCTCGCGTTGCCGGCGTTCATCTTTGCCTGGCGCTTCCTCTTCCATGATTACCAAAAAGTCCGGCTCATGGTCTCCTATAAGCCCGAATTGGACCCCCTTGGCGAGGGATTCAATATCATGCAGGCACGGATCAGCATTGGCTCGGGCGGCTGGTTTGGCGCGGGCTTGGCCGGCGGCACGCAGAGCCAGCTCGAGCTGCTCAAGGTCCGTGAATCCGACTTCATCTTCGCGCACGTCAGCGGCATGTTCGGGTTTGTCGGGATGCTCGCGCTGTTGGCGTCGTATCTCATCTTGCTCTGGCGGTGCTTCAATGTCATCGAGTCGGCCCGCGACAGCTTCGGTCAGTGCCTTGCCGCCGGGATTAGCGGCGCGCTCTTCTTCCAAGCCATCGTCAATATCGGCATGAACGTCGGCCTGCTCCCGGTGACCGGGATCACGCTCCCGTTCGTCAGCGCCGGCTCATCGTCAGTATGGACGTTCTTAATGGCCGAGGGCATCCTCCAAAGCGTCCTCATGCATCGTCGAAAACTGGCATTCCAAGCCGACTGACCTCGTGGTCAGGAAGAAGACTCCTCGACCTCGTGGTCGTGGATAATCTGCTCGGCTTGCTCGACCGCGCTGCCCGTCTCTGACGGCGATGTCCTGGCGGCCGCCGGCATCACCTCGGCGGTCAGCATCCGCGCTCCCCCCCGGTGAGGCGGCGCCTCGTCGGTATAGATGAGGAAGAAGACTTGTGCCCCGCGCGGCTCCACTCCGCTGACGATCTTGAACTGCTCGGAAGCGAGCTCTTGGACGTTGACGAATGCGACCAGATCCTCGATCCGAGGAAATGATCGACTCAGCCACAGTGCCATAGATATCCACCCCTTCTCGTGTCGCGGCGTCGTCCGCTCCGGCTCCTCACGCGTCACTGCCATCTTCCGAAGGAGGTCGTTCATCCTTGATTTGCCGGACCAAATGATACGCTTCGCTTCGCGGAATTCCAGAAACAGCCGCCGCCTCTCGCGCCACCTCGCTCGGGCTCAAGTCCGCGGCCAGCAAGGACCTCACCAGCGACTCCGCATCACCAGGATCGGTCTCCTCCTCCTCGCCGGCGCCGACCACGACCACAATCTCGCCGCGCGGCGGTACCGCATCATAATGGACCGCTAGGTCCTCCAACGATCCCCGGCGGACCTCTTCATGCAGCTTGGTGAGCTCACGCGCCACGGCGGCCTGGCGCGGCCCGAAGCTTTCCCGGAGATCACTCAGCGTCGTCACAAGGCGATTCGCCGCCTCGAAGAGGACCACCGGAGCACCGGATGCCGCTGCCCGGGCCAGCGCGCGCCGTCGTTCGACGCCCTTTCGCGGCAGAAACCCCTGAAAATAGAATGGCCCCGGGACTAAACCAGAAGCGGCAACCGCCGCGATGACCGACGAGGGGCCTGGAATCGGTGAGACGCGATAGCCGGCGGTAAGCGCCGCGTCAACCAGATCGTGGCCAGGGTCCGAGATGCCTGGCGTGCCCGCGTCGCTCACCAGCGCCACGTCGCCCCCGCTTAGCGCCGACAGAAGCCGCTCCCGACGACTCCGCTCGTTGAGCGCATGGTAGCTCAGCATCGGCGTCTCGATGCCGAGATGTTCGAGAAGACGCCCTGTATGGCGCGTATCCTCGGCAGCAATGAGCTGGACACCACGCAACGTCTCGACCGCCCGCTGGCTGACATCCAGGCGATTACCGATGGGAGTGGCAACCAGATAGAGCGTGCCCACCCGTCTCCTTGTCTACCTTTGGACGAGACTCCGTCCGACCGGTATACTCGACGCATCATGTACGGACAAGCGCCTGTCTATTTTTGCCACCCCAAGGAGCGTTTGGCATGAGTGGCCCGACCCTCTTCGGCGACCATGTCACCCCGGCTCAGGAAGATCCTGATGGCGCCGCCGTTGCACGGTCCGCGCCCGCCTCGCAACCTACCGGGGAGACCGGCCAAACGCGCTCATTGTACCGAAAGTATCGACCAACCACGTTTGCACCCGACGATCTCGTTGGCCAGGAACCGATCGTCCGGACTCTGCAGAACGCGATCGCCCGTGATCGTGTCGCTCACGCGTATCTGTTTTGCGGACCCCGCGGCACCGGCAAGACCTCCACCGCGCGGCTCTTGGCGAAGGCGGTCAATTGCCTGGCGTCGGAGCCCGCGGACCGGCCATGCGGCGTCTGCACGAGCTGCCGGGCCATTGCCACCGGGGCGACCACGGACGTCGTGGAGATCGACGCGGCGAGCAACCGGGGTATTGATGACATCCGGGAATTACGAGATCGCGTGAATTACGCTCCAACTCAACTCAAGACCAAGTTTTACATCATTGACGAGGCGCACCAGATCACCGGCGCGGCCGCGAACGCCTTCCTCAAGACCTTGGAAGAGCCTCCCGCGCATACCAAGTTCGTCCTCGCCACGACCGACCCCGAGGAACTTCTGCAGACCATTGTCTCCCGCTGCCAACGCTTCGACTTTCGCCGCATCGCGCTGGAGCCGATGGTCGCCCGGTTGCGAACCATCGCGGCTGCGGAAGGGCTCAGCATCACGGACGAGGCGTTACTCACCGTGGCGCGAGCCGGCACCGGCAGCCTGCGGGACGCGGAGGGCCTGCTCGACCAGCTCTCGGTCTACGAAGATGGCCGAGAGGGCAACACCGAGATCGGCGTGGATCAGGTCCGCGCCCTGCTCGGGATCAGCCGGAACGATCGCGTTGAATCCCTTGTCGAAGCCCTTGCCGCGGGAGATGCTCGTCAAGCGCTCGGCACCGTCAATGAGGCGGTTGAAGCCGGTGACGATCCCCGGCAACTCAACCGGCAATTGGTCGCTTATCTGCGCGTCCTGCTTCACGAACGGGCGGGTGGCTCTCCCGACGCCGATGATACGGCGAGAGGGCTCGCCGGCCGATTTGAGCTGGCGGAGCTCGCGAGTCACGCGCGTCGTTTCTCTGAGATCGACTACCGGATTCGGCACGCTCCCCTCGCGCAGCTCCCCTTGGAGGTGGCCCTCATCGATGCCATCCTTCATGGAAGACCGGGGCGGGGAGACTGTTCGACAACCGATTCCGACGCGAGCCGAGAGATACCCACCGCCGCCAGGGTCAATCCGGCGGCGAACGGACAGCCGCCGCGACCGTCGCTTCGCGAGCGGGTCCGCGGCGAACCACCGGCATCGGTGCCCGTGCAGAAGCGCGACCCGGCACCACCCTCGCCTCCCCTGCGAGCGGTCAATCCACCGAAGTCCGGTGACGCTCCGTCGATGCTCAGAGAGAGTGGACCGACCGCACCCAATGAAGACGCTGTCACCGTCGAGACCTTAGTCGAGCTCTGGCCCCGGATCCGGATGGAAGTGAAAGCGGTCAATCGCCGGATCGAGGCGCTGCTGACATCCATCGATCCAGTGGCCGCCGACGCGAACCAAGTGACGCTAGCCGCCGCCTATGAGTTTCACAAGAACCGCTTGAATGCGGACGAGGTACGGCAGGTCGTTGAAGAAGTCATCGGCCGTCTCGTGCAGCGGCAGGTCCGGATTACCTGTGTCATGCGTGGCGACCTCGCCCCCGCGACACCCATCATTGCAGACGGTCCGTCTCCATTGAGCACACCCGATGGTCATCCATCACCGGACGCTCCCGTGCCGGCATCCAACCCGGCTCATGCCACCAGCGCAGGGAATGGCAGCACAGCGGGTGATGCGGACGAGGACTTGCCCACACTCGAAGAGGAGGAACGACGCATCCAAGCGATCAAGAATATCCTTGATGCCGAGGAAATAAGCGGCTAATACCGAGTTCGAGAAAAGGTTAGCGATATGACCGCGGTTTGGTGTTTGCCGAAGCCGATATGATTCAGGGTCCCGGTGAGGGCGATGGGTAGGAGGCGCGGGGGGCCGCTAATTCACATCGTTGGGGCGATGCGGTGCATCGACCCGTCTCCCACGCCAGCTCTCCGCGCCGCGCGGCCGCCCCCTGGGTCCGTCCGAACGCATGCAAGGGTCAGGCGCGTGGGCTCGCGGGGCCGGGAGAAGCCATGGGCGAGGCCTCCGGCGTCGCGGCGTGGAGCTCAATGGGGATTGGCGTCAGATCGTCTCCGAGCACAAACGTCTCCGGTTCGGCTCCCGCTGTCGAAGCTGACGTATCCGCTGGCACCGTTTGCCAGAGCAGTCCCTTGGCGCTCCATTGGAACGCCGTGACGACCTCATCCCGTTCAACGGGAACCTCGAGCATTGTTGAGCCGCCAATCGCGTGAATCCAGAGGCTATCGAAGCGCGGACCCTCTGCCCCTGGCACATAGACGGAATAGGCCACCGACTGGCCATCGGGAGACACGTCAAATTCGGCAATGCTCGCCACCGGCGCCACTCTGCCCGCGCTAGCGACGAGCCGCCGCTCTTGACCAGAGGGAGCGATCTCGAATAGATCATGCCCTTGGGTGCCCGCGGCCGTGGACGATTGGAGATACAAAATCGTCCCCGCGCCCGGCCGCCAAGCGAGCGACTCGACTGACTGTCCGGGTGTCCCTCGCTTGGGAGCGATCACGACCGGATCGGTCGCGCCACCGCGAAGCTTCGCGACAAAGAGCCTACCGGCCCCATCGACCGAATCACGGGCGATGTACGCGATGGCATCCGCGTCCGGGGACCATCGGGCCGAGACGAGATATGGCACCCGCTCGAGGTTCAAGATGACGGAAGGCTTGCCGGAGAGGGGCACCTCGAGCAGGCCGCCGCCGCGAAAACCGGCCAGCAGGCGCTGTCCGTCCGCCGACCAGTCGAGCGATACGGGGACCAGATCGCGAGCGGTTTCCGCGAACGTCTCCTCGATGCGCTCCACGCGATGCTTGACCGACCCGTTCTCCAACACGAGCAGGGTCAGCCCGGAGGGCCGCTCCGTCGTCCTCCCCAAGACAGCGACACGCTCCCCATCAGGGTCAGCGGCGAAAACCGGCGGCTCCCCGGCCCCGCCAGTGAACACGAGCGTCGACATGTCCTCACGGGGGTCGACCACCCATATCTCGTTGTCGCGTGCCAGGTAAACCGTCGCTGGCGCCTCGGTGCCGGTGAGCAGGGCCTCGGGGGATAGAGGAGGCAGGGACATTGTGGGCGTGGGGCGGACAGTCGCGGTCGGGCCGACGGTCGGTGAAGCCGCGGTGAACACGGGCTGCTCGTCGGTCACGAAGCGCCGTTGCTCCGCGTCATCACCACAGGCGGCGAGCAAGAACACGGTAACCAATGTCGGGAGGACGCCCCATGCTCTCTGGGATTCGCCCCCGCGCGTAAAGAAGTGCACGCCACATGCCCCAGCCGAGAAGCCGGACGATTGTTGTGCAGGATATTGAAGCTCGCTGGACACAACCCTATAGTGCCGTCCTGGAGGTGATCTCTCGACGTAGATTTTTTCGACCAGTTGAATGCTGATCCAGTCTACAACACGCGCGCCGTCGCGCAGCGCACCGGCGTCCCAGCAGACACGTTCCGCGCTTGGGAACGGCGCTATGGTCTCCCGTGTCCTGCTCGTCCACCTGCCAACCAGCGGCCGTACTCGGAGCAAGACGTCGCTCTGATCACCTGGCTCCGAGATCGGACCCGCGAAGGGATAACGATTAGTCAGGCAGTTCTCCTCTTTCGACAGGAACAGGGGCAAAATGCTGACAGACCCGCGCGCGTTCATTGGCCACTGCGGAGCGCGCAACCCACCGGTGGTCGCCCCGCAGGCGCCCAGGATACGATCCTCGCGCCATTCCGAGAATCCGTCGCCGAGGCGCTCATGACGTTCGACGCGACCATGGCGGATTGCCTCGTTGAAGAAGCGCTGTCCCAAGCGGGTGTCGAATCCGTTTGCCAGCAAATCCTCCAGCCGGTCCTTCACCAGTTCGGCCCGCGTTGGGCAAAGGGAGACGTGGGGATCAGCGCCGAGCATTACGCGAGCCACTTCGTCGCGCGGAAATAGGAACACTCTTCAATCTCTCGCGGCCTGAGGAGGGGCGGGGACCGCTCGTTGCCGCCTGTCTCGAAGGCGAGCTACACGAGATCGGGCTGCTACTCACCAGTCTCTTCCTAATCCGGATGGGGGTATAGCGTCGTCTATCTCGGTGCCAATCTGCCGCTTGACGACCTGCTGGAAGCCATCAGCCGCGTCGCCCCAGTGATGGTCCTCATCAGCACGTCGACCGATCTCGGCGCCCGCCGGCTCGCGGCCGCGTCCGCTGAGCTGTTGAGGTTCCATCACGGGTCTCACCGGGACCATAATCTGGCGTTCGTCGGTTTTGGGGGTGGCGTGTACGTCGCCAATCCCCGGCTGCGCGAGGATGTCCAGGGTATGTTCCTTAGGGACCAACGCCGCGGAGGCGGTCACCGGGGTCGATCACGTGTTCTCGACGATGCGAGGGACCGTCTCCGTCGGGTAGGCAGATCCACGGCCGGCCCAGAGGTTCGCTCGCGCTATGCTAGACTCGCGTCTTGATGCGTTCCCTCATGGCGCGGGGCCGTGAACGATTCCCGTGGAGCATGTTTATGAGTCTCAGTCTTGCCGACGTCGAGCACGTTGCGATGCTCGCCCGCCTTGGACTTCCTACCGAGGAGCGGGAGCGCCTCCGGGAGCAGCTCTCGACGATCCTGGGGCACATCGAGGTACTCAACCGGCTTGACACCGAGAACATCGCCCCAACGGCGCAAGTGCTACCCCTTGTTAATGTCCTTCGGGACGATGAGGCGAGACCCTCCCTCTCTCAGGAAGCGGCGCTTGCGAACGCGCCGCATACTCGCGACGGGTTCTTTGCCGTCCAGGCCATCTTGGCGGGAACCGAGGAGGAGTCAGCATGAGTTCCACCTCGCACGATCGCGCGGAGCTCACGAACCTGACTGTCGCACAGGCTCACACTCTGCTCGACGAACGGCAGATCTCAGCCGTCGAGCTAACCGACGCCCACCTGTCACACATCGCCACGGTTGACAACCGTGTCCGTGCTTACATTGAAGTGACATCGGAAGGAGCAAGAGGACAAGCGGCCGTCGCCGATGCCCGCATCGCTCGGGGTGAAGCCGGGCCGCTCACCGGAATTCCCCTGGCACTCAAGGACGTGCTCTGCACCGTCGACGCCCCGACCACCGCCGCGTCCAAAATCCTCCGCGGATACCGCTCTCCTTACGACGCGACAAGCGTCAGGCGTTTGAGGGAGGCTGGCGCCATCTTCCTAGGGAAGGCCAATACCGACGAATTCGCGATGGGTTCCTCAACCGAAAACTCCGGCTTTTTCCCGACGCACAACCCCTGGGATCTGGACCGGGTACCAGGCGGCAGCAGCGGGGGACCGGCGGCGGCCGTCGCGGCCGGGGAGGCAATCGCCGGCATTGGCTCGGACACCGGCGGCTCGATCCGGCAACCCGCCGGCTTCTGCGGCGTGGTCGGCCTCAAGCCGACCTACGGCCGGGTCTCCCGCTATGGCCTGATCGCCCTTGCCTCCAGCCTCGACCAGATTGGGCCGTTCACCCGCACCGTCGAGGATGCCGCCCTCGTCCTCCAGACCCTCGCCGGCCAAGATCCCAACGACGCGACGACCGCTCCCGAAACGGTCCCCGATTATCGTGCGGCGCTCGGCGGCGACCTGCGTGGTCTCCGCGTCGGCGTGGCGCAGGAGTACAGCGTCGACGGCATGGAAGTAGGTGTCCAGACTGCCGTCGATGCCGCGCTCGCACAGCTTGCGGCCCTCGGCGCCGAGCTCGTCTCGGTCAGCTTGCCGCACACGGAGTATGCGCTGGCAAGCTACTACATCGTCCTTCCCGCCGAAGCGAGCGCGAACCTCGCCCGGTACGACGGTATCCGGTACGGCAACGTGGTCGAGGGCGCAACCCTACGTGAGACCTACGAGCGTACAAGGGGCGAGGGGTTCGGCCCGGAAGTCAAGCGCCGCATCATGCTCGGCACCTATGCCTTGAGCAGCGGCTACTACGATGCCTATTACGTCAAGGCGCAGAAGGTCCGAACCCTCATCAAGCGCGACTTCGACGACGCCTTCGAGCGCGTAGACGTCATCGCCTCGCCAACGTCACCGACGGTTGCCTTCCGCATTGGTGCTCGAACGGACGATCCGTATCAGATGTATCTCGCGGACGTCTTCACGATCCCGGCCAACATGGCGGGGATTCCCGGCATCGCGGTGCCGTGTGGCTTTGCCGAGGGGATGCCCGTCAGCCTCCAGCTTCTCGGTAAGGCATTCGACGAATCGACGCTCTTTCGCGTCGCTCACGCCTACGAGCAATCGACGGACTGGCACCGGAGGCGACCTGACCTCGCACGGGAACCGGCAGATCTCGCGTCGGAAGCGGCCGATTGATGCGTTGGCGCTTCGAAGCAACTACTTGAGAGCCAGACGCTGATGAACGAAGACGCGGTCAAACAGGTACATCAGGTCGTCGACGACGTCTACCGTACTGAGTCGCGTCGCGTCTTCGCCACCCTCATCCGGCTGCTCGGTGACTTCGATTTGGCCGAGGACGCGCTGCACGATGCGTTCGCGGCGGCATTGAAGCAATGGTCGAGCGATGGCGTGCCGGCCAATCCCCGGGCGTGGCTCGTTTCGACCGGCCGGTTCAAGGCCATTGATGCCATCCGGCGCCGCGCGCGGTTCGATGCGTCGGTGGTGGACCTTGCCGACCAGCTTGACGCCGGCACCGGTGACGAAATGGGGTGGGAGGCTGAGGGGATCGAGGACGACCGGCTCCGGTTGATCTTCACCTGCTGTCATCCCGCGCTCACTCCCGACGCTCGCGTGGCGCTGACGCTGCGAGAGGTCTGCGGCCTCACAACCGAGGAGATCGCGCGCGCCTTTCTCACAGCGCCGTCGACGCTGGCGCAACGGATCGTCCGTGCGAAGGCGAAGATTCGCGACGCGGGCATTCCGTATCACGTGCCGTCGCCGTCGGAGCTGCCGGACCGTTTGGACACGGTGCTCCACGTGATCTATCTGGTCTTCAACGAGGGATATTCCGCCTCGTCAGGTGAGTCACTGACGCGGGCCGATCTCTCCGGGGAGGCAATCCGCCTGGCGCGGCTTCTGAGTGTATTGCTTCCCGAGCCCGAAGTTACCGGCCTCCTGGCGCTGATGCTCCTCCACGAATCTCGACGCGAAGCGCGGACGTCGCCGGGGGGAGACCTTGTCCTGCTGGAGGATCAGGACCGATCGCTCTGGAATCAAGATCAGATCGCGGAAGGGACGTCGCTGGTGGAACAGGCGCTGTCGTCTGGCGGTGTTGGACCGTACACCATCCAGGCCGCGATCTCGGCGGTGCACGCGGAGGCGCAGCATCCAGCCGAGACGGACTGGGATCAGATTGTCGGACTCTACGACGTGTTGGTGTTGGCCACCCCATCACCGGTTGTCGAGTTGAACAGGGCCGTGGCGGTGGCGATGCGCGAGGGGCCCGCGGCCGGCCTCGTTCTGATTGACGCCATTCTGGAGGGTGGCGATTTGGCCAGCTACTACCTCGCGCACTCAGCGCGGGCGGAGCTGTGCCGGCGGCTGGGACGCACGGCAGAGGCACGGGTTTCCTTTGAACGAGCGCTGGCTCTCACGCACCAGGAACCGGAGCGACGGTTCATCAGACAAAGGCTGTGCGAGCTGCGAAATTGATATGTCGAAGAACAGACGTTTCCTCTCGCGATCATCATGTCGATTTGGGGCATTGCCGAACGACTAGCTCATGAACGGGCAGTCAGGATTCGTGAACCGGTCGGGGTCGGCCGGAAGCCTGGCTTCAAGATCACGTAGGAGATGCGACGATGCGAGTCATGGTGCTGGTCAAGGCGGACGAGAACTCGGAGGCGGGCGTGATGCCGGACGAGACGCTGCTGACCGAGATGGGCAAGTACAACGAGGAGTTGGTGAACGCCGGCGTCATGCTCGCGGGCGAGGGGCTCCATCCGAGCTCAAAGGGTGTGCGCGTCAAGTTTTCCGGAGGGAAGCAGACCGTGACCGATGGGCCGTTCGCTGAGACGAAGGAGCTGATTGCCGGCTTCTGGATATGGGAAGTGGAGTCGATGGACGACGCGATCGCATGGCTCAAGCGCGCTCCATTCGATGGTGGGACCGAGCTTGAGATTCGGCCGATCTTTGAAGCCGAGGACTTCGGCGCCGAATTCACGCCTGAACTCCGGGAGCAAGAAGAGCGCCTCCGGGCGCAGGTGGCCGAGAGGCAGTAGTCGCGAAAACTCAGCCTAGGAACGATCAGGGCAAGGAGCATAGCGTGCAGTTCAATCCCTACCTAAACTTCAATGGCCAGTGCAAGGAGGCATTCACGTTCTACGAGCAGTGCCTCGGCGGGAAGATCGTCGCGATGTCGACGCACGAGGAGATGCCGGCGGGCCAAGACGTGCCAGCGGAGTGGAAAGACCTGATCATGCACGCGCGCCTGCAGGTGGGCGACGCGGTCTTGATGGGATCCGACAGCCCACCTGAGCACTTCAAAGAGGCGCAAGGCATCTACGTGTCGCTCCAGGTCGATGATCCGCTGGATGCGGAACGCATCTTCCAGGCGTTCGAGGAAGGCGGCACGGTGCAGATGCCGATCCAGGAGACCTTCTGGGCCGCCCGGTTCGGCATGGTGAGCGATCGCTTCGGGACGCCGTGGATGATCAACTGCGAGAAGGCTGCCTGACTCGGATCTGAGCATCTAGCCGGGGATCATGACGGGATGGAGCACCAGGAAGATAGAGGCGGCGCAGCCGGGCAAACCGGGCGAAGCTGCCTCTTTGGTTCCAGTTGTCACGAGAAGATCCACTCTTCGACCGCTCAATCGAGTACGGGGTGGTCGTGATCGTCGAACACGCGAAAGCCGTGGCTCGACAGCGGGTGATCGAGGAGGCCAGCGAGGTGCCCGGCTTTCGTGGCGCCTTCTTCCACGGTTCGACGAACTGGCTCA
>DASYWB010000461.1:0-2503 GCA_035936495.1 Thermomicrobiales bacterium | reverse complement strand
AACGTCCGCTTCATGTCGCATCCTCCGTCGTCGGTCGATTCGTCCCGTAGAGCTGAATGTTAGTTCAACTGACCGGCCGTCACAGTCCCCACCGCCGTGCCATGCTCTGGAGAGTTGCTCAGGTGAGCGGTGGGCGCCGGGAACCCTCATTGGGCTCGGGGTCCCCGCCCTTCTCTCCTGGTGCGCGGGAAGGGGATATGACGAGGCGGTCGTGGTTCATTCAGGCATTGCTCCTGGCCCGGAGCGAGGACTAGGAAGTCACCCGACGGGCGATCAGCGCGCACTGTCCGCGGTCGTGATGGCGCGGATGGTAGCCTCCGGAGTGGCGACGGGAATAACACAGCCGGGCGCGACGATCAGATGCCGGCCGCCTGTCTGGTCGATGGCGTCGTTGGCCTGAGCGGCCGCCTGTTCTGGCGACATCGTCGCGATCTCACGCTCGTTCAGGCCGCCGGCAACCGCGTAGTCGCTCGACCGCTGACCGGTGGCCGGTCGGCCGGTACTCCGTTGATGGCGGCCCTGAGCCGTTCTCGGGATGTCATCGCGGATCGCTGGGTCATGGGCCACCTCCAGGTAGCGAGATCACCGGCTGAGCTGACCTGGCGATAGTCGTCATCTGCGCGATTTCGATACGGTGGTTGTACCTCAAGCGCCTTACCAATGCCCTGGGACAGGAATCCCGGCATCTACGGTCGGTTCGCTGTTGTAGTGCGCGACAATGATTGATACTGGTCCGGAATGAAGGCTTTGGGTAGGGGCAAGGGGGCGGCGACCGCGCGGGCATGGAAGCCTCGACGCTGAACCCTACAAGCCGGCTGAGCACGAGGCGACCGGACTCCGCATCCGTCCGCATCGCGTAGGAGAGGGTGTATTGGAACAGGGAGGCTCAGGGGTAGGAGGGAGGGCTGGGCAACCCCAGTCTCTACGTTCCTGGAGATTCCGGGGTGTCGCCCGCCGGCGGTGATTGACCCCGCCTCGTTTTCCGCGCATCATACGGCCTAGCCGCATGCATCCAACCTAGGGATGGGGTCCGGCCATGCCCACGGTACCGCTGCCCGACCAGCCCAACCGCCTGCCCGGTCGCATCGCGCCGCTGCCCCCACCGGAGCATCAGCCGCGGGTCGAGCTGCCCGTCCCGCTCATGCCGCTCGTGGGCCGGGAGGCAGCGGTGGCGACGGTCGTCGCGCTGCTGCGGCGCCCCGATGTCCGGCTCCTCACCCTGACCGGTCCCGGTGGCGTCGGCAAGACGCGGCTGGCCATCGCGGCCGCTACCGAGCTCGCTGCCGACTTCGCCGACGGGGCTGCCTTCGTCGACCTCGCGCCGGTTCGCGATTCAGCTCTCGTCGTCCCGGCCATCGCCCACTCACTCGGCGCGAGGGAGATCCCGGGCGTTTTGGTTGCCGACACGCTCGTGGCCGTCCTCCGCGAGCAGCATGTGCTGCTGGTGCTTGACAACCTTGAGCAGGTGATCGACGCCGCGCCACCGCTGGCCGATCTCCTGTCGGCATGTCCGCACCTGAGGCTGCTCGTGACAAGCCGGGCGCGGCTGCGACTAAGCATGGAAAACGTGTTTTCTGTCCCGCCACTCCCGGTGCCCGAGCTAGGGTATCACTCGGCTCCTGACACGGCGGAGATCCCTGCGGTTGCGCTCTTCATCCAGCGGGCGCGGCAGGTCCGGCCGGACTTCGCCCTCGCCGCCGATAACGCTGAAGCGGTCGCCGCGATCTGTCGGCGTCTCGATGGATTGCCACTGGCAATCGAGCTCGCCGCGGCCCGCTTACCGATCCTCTCGCCGAACACGCTCCTCGCGCGCCTGGATCATCGCCTTCACGTGCTCGCCGGCGGAGCCCGAGACCTGCCGCCTCGCCTTCAAACGATGATGAACGCGATCGCGTGGAGCTACGATATTCTCGACCCGGCCGAGCAGGCGCTGCTCCGACGCCTGAGCGTGTTCTTAGGCGGCTGGACGCTGGAAGCGGCAGAATCCGTCTGCACCCTCGCCGGAGATTCGGTGATTGACGTGTTCGAGGGCCTCGCGTCCCTGGTAGATAAGAGCCTGGTGCACCGGCTGCCGGACGTCGAGGGAATCGAGCCCCGCTTTGGGATGCTGGAAACGATTCGGGAGTTTGGGCTCGAGCAACTCGCGGCGGGGAGCGACGGGCCGTCCACTCGGAACGCCCACGCCGCCTACTACGTCGGGCTGGCCGAGCGGATGGAGCCAGACCTCTACGGTGGACGGGATCTGGTCCGGCTTCTCGCGACTCTTGAGGCGGAGCACGCCAATCTTCGTGCCGCGCTGACGCACCTGATGGAGGTCCGTGACGCGACGGCAAGTCTCCGCCTCGCCGGGGCATTAGCCCCGTTCTGGCTATTCCATAGCCATCGTAGCGAAGGACGCCGTTGGCTCGATCGTGCGCTCCTCGCGGCGGAGGGCACCGGGGCACCGGCCGACGTTCGCGCCCGGGCATTCGGCGGGGCAGCTGTTCTGGCGTTAGGTCAAGGC
>DASYWB010000460.1:0-5387 GCA_035936495.1 Thermomicrobiales bacterium | reverse complement strand
GTCAGGGGGGTTGCTGGTGGTGCTCGCATGGCGCTGAAGACCGGTGGCCGGCGCGGCCCGTCCGGCGGCGCGGTGCCCCGCCGCGTGCCCGGCGCGAGGCGCATCGAACTCCTGGCGTCCTTGGCGGGATTTGGGCTGCAGGTCGGCCAGGGGTGGCTCCTTGACAAGCTCTTCCGCCAGAACGGGCGGCTGCTCCTGCGGGTCGAGCGCCTGGAGGCGAGGCTCGAGCAGGCGGCGACCGCGCCCCTTGCCACGATCGGCGAGCCCACCGCGTCGAACCGGGTCCACGCCGGTCCGCGGGCTGCGTATTCCAGGGTCAGCGTCACCGAGCGCAGCCGGTGGGATGCGGCCCTCGAGGAATACGGCGGGACGACGATGCAGTCGTGGCGATGGGGCGAATTCCTGCAGCGACTCGGGTTCGCGGTGGTACGCGTTCGGGTCGACGGCCTCCTCGGGACGGGGTTGGCGCAGGTCGTCTTCGAAGACCTCGGTCGGGGCACCACGGCGCATATCCCGCGCGGGCCGGTGATCGTTGGCGAATGGCTGCCGGTGGCGCGCGAGCTCTTCGACGCCGGCGACGAGCTCGCGGCACGGCACGGCGCCGTCGGGGTGACCGTCGAGCCGGATGCGCCGCTTCCTCCGGACGCCGCCTACGACGCGTTGGGCTTCGTGGCGGCAGACCAGCCGCACTATAGCCCGGCCCGGACGGTGAAGGTCCCGTTGCTCGACGACCAGGCGCTGCTCAGCCAGATGCGCAGCGGGACGCGCCGCGACGTTCGCTTGGGGCAGAGGCGCGGGGTCCGGATCACCGAGCACGCATCCTCAGACGCGGCGGCGATGGCGGCGTTCCACGACCTTCTTCAGGATACCGCGCGGCGAAACGGGTTCGAGATCGACGGACGCCCCTACTACGAAGACTTCATGTCGGTTTGGGGCGAAGACGCGGCCTTGCTGCTCGCGCACCTCGGCGAAACCCCCGTGGCCGGGGTGATCGTCGCCCGCGCGCTGCGGGAAGCGGCCTACCTGTTCGGCGCCTCCTCCAGCGAGCACCGGGTGCAGGGGGCGGCGGCCTCCCTCCAGTTCGAGGCGATGCGCTGGGCCCGTGCGCGCGGCTGCACCCGGTACGACCTCTGGGGGATCTCCGACGATGATCCGGCGACCTTTGGGCAACCGCAGCGGTCGCGCGGCGGCGATTTGCAGGGGATTCGCCACTTCAAGGTCGGCTTCGGAGGGGACATCGTCACGTATCCGCCGGCGTGGGAGCGCCGCTTGCCGGGTGCGGCAACCTGCACGGCGGCAGAGCCTGACGAGGCGGTGGCGCTGACCATCGGGATGGCCACCTACAACGATTTCGACGGCGTCTACTTCACCGTCCAGGCCCTGCGGCTGTACCAGGACCTGCAGGACACCGAACTGCTGGTGGTGGACAACTACGGCTGCGAGGAGACCAAGAACTTCGTGGAAGAGTGGGCGCAGGGACGGTACGTCCTCGCGACGGAGGCGGTCGGGACCGCGGCGCCGCGGGACCTCGTGTTCCGTTTGGCGAGGGGCGAGGCGGTGCTCTGTTGCGACTCCCACGTCCTGTTCGCGCCCGGCGCGATTGCGCGGTTGAAGGCGTATTACCGAGAGCATCCCGGCTGCGTGGACCTCCTGCAGGGTCCCCTGGTGTACGACGATTTGCAGAACATCTCGACGCACTTCGAGCCCGTTTGGGACGACGGGATGTGGGGCAAGTGGGCGACCGATCCCCGGGGGGAGGACCCCCAGGGGGACCCGTTCGAGATCCCCATGCAGGGCCTGGGGGTCTTCAGCTGCCGGAAGAGCGCGTGGCCCGGCTTCAATCCGCGGTTCCGAGGCTTCGGGGGGGAAGAAGGCTACCTCCACGAGAAGTTCCGGCAGGCGGGCGGGCGGTGCCTCTGTCTCCCCTGGCTGCGGTGGGGGCACCGCTTCGGCCGGCCCTCGGGGGTGCCGTACCCGCTGACCGCCGAAGACAGGTTCCGGAACTACCTCATCGGCCACGCCGAGCTCGGGCTGGACCTGGCGCCCGTCTTCGAGCACTTCTCCAAGGACCTGCCGGAGGCCACCGCAAAGGCCATCGCGGAAGAGGCGCTTGGCGGGGGGGGAAGAGACGGCGATGCCTCCACAGGTCCCCACAGGTCGCGCGCGACGGCGAGAGCCGACGCATAGAGCCGTATGGCCAGGTCGTCGTCGCGCTCCAGCTCCGCTACCTCGCCGCGCCGGAGGAGCGCCTCCCACAGCACCGCCAGCTTCCGTAGATTGAGCGTACGCGCGATCACGTCACGCTCTCGCATCCAGGCCTCCGCAGGTCTGGTAAGCCGCGCGGGAGGACCGGGCCATCTCCTCGGGGTAGGCACCGGCCGGGCCGGTGCGGCGATCCGCTCCTTGGAGGAGGCGAGTGCGCGAGGGGGGGTACGCCTGGGTCGGCCCGTTCGTGGTGGCGCGGGGGTGGGTCCGCCGGCGTGAGGGCGGCCGACGCCTAGGCGTACCTAAATGGGTGCTGGAGGTCGTCGCGGGGTTGGAGCAGCCCGGTGCATGATGATCTCGCGTACGCTCTGCGGATGACAGGAGGCGGTAGTGCGAATCTTTGTAACCGGTGGGGCGGGTTTCATCGGGTCCCATACCGTAGAGGTCTTGCTGCATCAGGGCCACGACGTTGTCGTCTGGGACAACCTTTCAACGGACAAGCGTGAGAACTTGGATCCCATCATCGACCTCGTCGAATTGTGCGAGGGGGATGTTCGTGACGTCGAAGCGTTGCGGTCGAGCATCCACCGAGTGCGGCCGGATGCCATACTGCACCTCGCCGCCATCCCATCGGTGCAACGCTCTTTCCAGGAGCCGGCGCTGACGCATGCCGTGAATCTCACCGGCACCGTCCACGTGCTGGAAGCCGCCCGGTGCGAGGGGGTTGGGCGGGTTGTGCTGGCTTCGTCAGCGGCAGTGTATGGTGACGATCCGGCCTTGCCGAAAAATGAGGCAATGTTGGTGAGGCCGCTGTCGCCGTACGGTTTCCAGAAATGGCAGAGCGAGCAGTACGCCGAGTTCTACTCGACGCGGTTCGGGTTGACGACGATCTCGTTGCGGTACTTCAACGTCTTTGGACCCAGGCAGGACCCCAGAAACCCGTACTCGGGGGTCATTTCGATCTTTCTGGATCGCCTGCTCACCGGTGGGCGGATCGTCATCCACGGCGATGGGTACCAGACGCGGGACTTCGTCTACGTGGCCGATGTCGCTGCGGCGAACGCACGGGCCCTAACGACGCCCTTGAGCGGATACCATAAGCTTAACATCGGTCGAAACCAGGAGACGAGCATTCTCGGGCTGCACGACCTGCTGCGGGGGATCACGGGCTGTCCCTCGAATCCTGCCTTCGCGCCGCCTCGGCCGGGGGACATCCTCCGTTCCAGCGCCGACGTGAGTAGAGCCGAAGCCGTCCTCGGCTTCGCTCCTCAATACACGGTTGAAGAAGGCCTTGAACGGCTGGTTGAGTGGTACGGGCCCTTGTACCGGTTCTGAGGGAACGTGGCCTTCATCTGGGCCAACTGGTTGACCCACGCCAGCGGGTCGAACAGCTCGAACGCGATCACCTCGCCGCGGACCTCGACGTAGCACACCTCGCAACGACATGGGGTACTTATCAACATAGACCTTCGTCGGCCATGTGCCGCCGTTGATCGAATTGATTATTCGATATGTGATACCGAATCCGGATGATCGGTACATGTCTGCGCGTTCCTTAGCGGTGCTCCACCTGCGATGGCCAGCGCTTCACGCGGGGATTCTTCGCCTCCGGCTCAGAATGACGATCGTCGGATTCGCGTAAGCGATCACCCGGATTCCGTATGAGCACATTTGTCGGTTTTCGCCATTAGCATGTTAACGGACCGGCCATGAATATTACCCTTATACGTACCCCATCCTCTGAAGAGGTGTGCCACGGGCGACGTAGGACGCCTCCCGGGCTAGAGCGTGTTATGCACTTTGACCGGTCGAGGCGTCACTGGGCAGGTCAACGAGGCGTTCTGCGCCTCGATCCGGAGGTGGTGCTGCCCAGGCGACTGCGGCCATGGACGCGCCAGCGGAGCCGAGTCGGTGAAACACGCCTTTTGGCTTCACGACGCAGGCATGTCGCCTCTCCCGTCACAGAACATGAGGCACCAAGTTCATAACAGCCTCTAGCTGTCCGCTGGCCACACAATGCGAGGCTGTTCGAGATCGTCGAGCGATTGAAACGACAAGGCTAGGCAATAGTCCCGGATGACATTCATCTCGAGGTCTTGGGCATCTTCGCGGTTGTAGCCCCCACCCATGAACCGGTGCTTGGAGAACGTCTCGTCGGTGTGCCAGCAGTGAATATGGGGGTAGCGGGTGATCGGCTCATCCCAGTCGCTGCTGGCATCCAGCAGCTCAGAGCGCTGGGCATCCGGCGCGCAGTGGTTGACAGCGATATCACCCGAGTACATCGACGTCACCCCACGGTACCACCCAGGCCACGCTCCCTCGCTGTCGGCGAAATAGTGCTCCAGGATGTGCCTGGCCAGCATCTCAGAGAACGCGCACGCTCGACGCACGACCGCCGTCGGGCCGTACCAGGTCGAGTGAATGTCCGTGACCCCTCGGTATTCCAGTCCATATTCGGCCGCAATGTCCCGGAGACGCTGCCGGACGTCGTCGTCGTTGGAGTAGCCACCGGTGCCAAAAGTGAACGCCGTTGGGTAGAACTCGTTCCAGGCGGGCGTGATGAAGGTGTCGACATCGGTGCGCAGGATGTGGCTGTAGCGGTCGAGCTGCTCCGCGCCGACGGCATTGATACTGGTGATGGAGTTGATGTAGCGATAGCCCCGCCACACCGGGTCGTCAGTGGCGGGACGCTGCTCGATCTTGACTAGGTCGTCCGGGAGGCGCGCAAGGACGTCACCCGGACCCATCACGACCAGGTCGGTGTCGGGGCTCTGGACGTACAGCCAAGACCGGCGCAGCGCGAGCACCTGCTGGATGAGGTGCCGGTTGTCCTCGACGAAACACACGATCGCGCGTTGATTAGCCATCAAGCCTTGTCCCATCAACGGTGGTTGGACGGCCCCGCTCGACGCCCAGCGGGTGCACCCAACCAAGAATCCCAACGCCGTGGCCGTCGAACAGGTCAGAGTCCTGCTTCACCGCCGTCCGAGATTATCGCTGATCGCTTGCGGGACGTCCGTGTCGTGTGTTCGTCAAGCTCCGCGAGCAATCGACGCTTCAGGGCATCATCATACCCCGCTGGTAATGTCTCCGGG
This sequence comes from Thermomicrobiales bacterium, assembly GCA_035936495.1. Lineage (GTDB taxonomy): Bacteria > Chloroflexota > Chloroflexia > Thermomicrobiales > UBA6265 > DASYWB01. The sequence goes on along the minus strand of DASYWB010000460.1, from coordinate 87 downwards.
CGTGTGTAAATCGGGAATGGGTCGTTGACAAGGGCGGCCACGCGGGAGGGGGGTGCGTGCTCGCCCAGGCGGTGATGGAGTTGGAGG
>DASYWB010000459.1:0-1926 GCA_035936495.1 Thermomicrobiales bacterium | reverse complement strand
GGACACATCCGTGTTTCGCCCCAGTAGCTCAGCGGATAGAGCACTCGCCTTCTAAGCGATAGGTCGCAGGTTCGATTCCTGCCTGAGGTACCGTCTCGGTCGTCGCGCGTTCCTCGCAGATCGACCATCCTGCTCCGGTCGATTGCATTACTGCCATGTGTTGGGGGCAAGCTGCTCCGAGCGGATCGCTCCTGTGGCGAGCAACAGGAGCGGCGCGCCCAGTCCGACCGTCAACCCTGCGACAGCGAACATCTGGGGCGCTCCCAGCAACGGCGTCACGAACCCGATTAGGTAATACGCGAGGGCGCTGGCAAGGGTCACGATGGCCCCCCAAGCCGCGTAGACCCGCCCACGCAGGTGCTCCGGTACTGCTTCTGCAAGGTAGGCTTGGAACGAGATGACGGCAAGCCCATCGAGAAAGCCGAAGCAGTACCACGCGCCATAGATGACCACCATTGGTGGGCTGAACACGGCAGTCATCAGAAAGAATGGGCCCAGATAGCCGAGAGCCATCATATAGGGACGACCGATCCGCGGCTCGATACGGTGGGCCGCGAAGGCGCCGGTCACTGCGCCGGCGGCCATTGAGGTCGTCATGAGCGCGAACGCCGCTTCAGCGCGACCGCCGAGATCCAGTGTCTCCTGCGTGTAGACCACGCCGGCCACCGTCATCGTCGCCATAGCGACCTGGAAGAGTGCCTCCGATGCGGTAACGCCTCGAACGATTGGGATCGTTCGAATTGCTCGGATACCCGACCACATCTCCTGTCGTACTTCCACCCACAGGCCGTCGCCCAGGCGCTGGCGCTCCCTATCGCGAACGTGCGAGGGGATGACCAGTCGCCGGAGCGCAAGGAGCGACCCCGCGAAGCACAGCGCCTGGAGCCAGAACACCGGGGCGGGCCCAACAGCGGCAATCACACCCGCGCCGGCGGCCGGGATGGCAATGCGGATTATGCCGTTCGAAACCTGCATCAGCGAAAGCGCTGCCACCAGCCGCTGCGGTCCCGCTACAGCCGGCACCGCCGCCAGCTCCGCCGGACGTCCCGCGGCGTTCCCGGCTGCAATCAGCACCGCCAGGATGGCGAGCGACCACATGCTGGTGACTAGCGGCACGGCACTCACCAGCACCAATCGCGCCAGATCAGCCGCGATCATGACGCGTCGGCGGTCCAGATGATCGGCGAGCATGCCCGTGATTGGGGCGAGAATGACCCGTGGCAAGATCAGCACGAGTGCCATGAGCCCGACCATCCTGGCGGATCCGGTGAGGTGATAGACGAGCAGCGGCATCGCGATCTGAGCGAGTGACTCCCCGCCACTCGAGCAGAGCTGCGTGACCCACAACCGCCGGAGATTCGGCTCCGCGAGGAGTCGCTTGAACCCGACATCCGACTCGACGGGCGATGTCTCAGGCGGTTCGGCAGACTGCACGTTCCTCACTTCCTTCGCGCCCACTCTACCGGGAAGAGCGCGTTGTCCGGTGGCACATGGGCACATGCATCGCCCGACGCCACGCCTTCTGCGGGTCGAGGACGAGACGAGAACCGCACACCCTGGCTAGCGGTCAGTGCCGCCGAGTCGCCTTGAGAGGATTGCCAGCACCACGCGCATCTTCGTCGATCTCCTCGCACATCTCAAGAAGGGGTATCGGCGAGACTGGCGGGGAGACCACATCACCAGTAGCGCATCGCTCCCCGGAACAAATCCCACAGGTCCTCTCGCCCGGCGGGACGCGGCGAGAGCTTCGTCACCCGGTGCTGGGGCAGCGTGCCCTCTACCAGCGCCGGTACATCGTCCGGGCTGAATCCGAGCGCCGAAAGGCCGCTGGGCATGCCGGTCCGCCGCATCAGCCCAATGATCGCGCCTGCCAACAGTTCGCCGGCGTCCTCGGGCGCCGCATCGCTGACGTCGGCTCCCATCAGT
>DASYWB010000458.1:0-6033 GCA_035936495.1 Thermomicrobiales bacterium | reverse complement strand
GCCATCAGCGGAGGCGGGGCTCTAGTCCGTTAGGCTCGCAAGAGTATGGGACCAGCCCCGTCGTCTATCTCGACGGTGGCAACGACGGCATCGTCCGCGATGCCTAGCGGAGCATCGCTCGGAGGTGATTCAGCCTCACCGGCGAGATAGACGGCGACGGCATCTTGGGCCATCGCAAGGGCTTCCTCAATGCTCTCACCCCACGTGCGGCAGCCCGGCAGCGCCGGCACGACGGCATTCCACGCGCTACCGTCCGGCTCGGGCGAGATGACTACGCGATATCTTCGCATTACAGCACCTCCCTGAGTTCTGCAGCGGTCATTCCCGCGTCATCCAGGATGCCTCTGAGCGTTCCCATAGGAATCGTCTTACCACCGTGGACAGCGACGATCACAAGTCGTCCGGGCTTATCAGGATGGCGCAGCTTCCGGTGAGAGGTACTACCGCCGCGCTGCTCTTGCCATCCAGCCCGTTTGAGCGCACGGAGGAGACGCAAACCCGTTACTTGCGGCACTCCCACTACACCTACCCCCCAACAATGATACTAGAAGCCTATCGATTCGAGCGCCTCGGCCCTTGCAGATAGGCACTCCACGCTTCCAGCGTCGCTTAAGACCGGGTTAAGACGGCCCATTCGCTCGTTCCAGTATCATGATATGGTTGTGACATCCAGCGGCGCGGCGTTCAGCCTTCGTCCCCCCGTAAGGAGCATAGCGCGATGACAGGCTCTCGGACATACCGTCAGCAAATCCGTCCCCCGTTGCCGCTTCCAGCATTTCTCGTCGTTTTGCTCGCCGCGCTCATCGTCAGCGGGCCGGGGCTGAGCGCCGCGAGCTTGCAAGCGACCCCCGCGTCCACGCCAGGCGCCACACCGGGAGCCACGCCGGAGGCCTCGGCCTCCGCCGAGCGTGTCATCCTGTTCTCCGCGGATGGGATGCGGCCCGACCTGGTCGAGCGCTACGCCAGTGAAGGCGCGATGCCGACGATCGCCGAGCTGATGGAGAACGGGGTCACCGGGAAGAATGGGATGGTCCAAGCCTTCCCACCCAACACCGGCGTCGGCTGGCACACGCTGGCGACGGGTACCTATCCCGGTGAGCACGGCAGCACCAATAACACCTTTCACCGCACCGGCGAGGCAGACTTCGGCAGCTCGTCATCGGCCTACGAGCCGGGCATCCTCCAAGCCGACCATATCGCTCAGGCCGCGGAGCGCGCCGGCAAGACGGTCGTCGCGGTCGAATGGGTCGGGGCGCGCGGGCTTGACCCGGCGCTCCAAGGGCCGGTCGTCGATTTCCGCTCGTTTTTCTCCGACCGGGGCGTGCTGACGAACTATGACCTGCCCGGCGAACAAGCCGATCGCTTCGGCGTCACCAATCAGCGCGTCGATCTGCAACCGGCCGAAGGCTGGTCGAATGTGCCAGAATCGTTCAGCCCGGCCATGGAGCAGACCCTGACGCTGACCAACACGGCCTTCCCGGTCGAGGACAACGTCGATCGTGCCTACCTGCTCTATATCTACGACAGTACGGACGACGGCGAGACGAACTACGACCGCGTGCTGGTCGTACCTGGTTCCACGATGGCGAGTGGCGCGCCGGCGCCGACCCTCGCCCAGGCCACGCCAGGTGACGCGGGGCCGGCACAGGCAACCGCCTCACCGGCGGCGGCCACGAAAGATGGCGACAACATGGTTGCCGACCTCGCGGCAGGCGACTGGGCTGACATCAAGGTCAGCCTGACCGGGGAACGGGACGGCGAGACCGCCGGGTTCTACCTCAAGGCGCTCGACATCGCGCCTGATCTCTCGGAGTTCCGCCTCTACTACACGTCCATCGCCCGGGCGAATGCCTCCTACGCCGGCTGTGACGACGATGCCTGCGCCGACTTCGCCGAGACGCTGGCGCATGACTTCCCAACGGCGACGGCCGCCGACTTTGCGCCGTTGGAAGCACGCATCATTGACGAGGAAACCTATGTCGAGCAGGGCCTGCTATGGCAAGATGCCCATCAGGCGTATCTCCGCTACATCCTGGAGGATCTTGGGGTAGAGCCTGACCTGCTGCTGCTCGGCGTACCCGTCACCGACGAGTTCAGCCACCAGTTTCTCGGCTTGCTCACGGAGACGGTCAATGGCGCAGCGAATCCGTTTTATGACGATCTCGAGGGCGATGGCTCGCCCGATGGACGCGTCGAGGCGCGCGAGGGCTACATCCAATCGGCCTACGAGCTGGCCGACGAGACACTGGGCCTGGCAAAGGAGCTGATCGATGGCGAGGAGGCAACGTTCGTCGTCTCCGACCACGGCTTTGCCCCGGCCTACTACGCGGTCAATGCCGGGCTCGTGCTCCAACAAGCGGGGGTGGTCGAGCAGGAGCAGACGGCCAACTGCCGCACCTCCGAGCCGATCGTCAGTCAAGACGCGACGCCCGGTCCCGAGGCGCCTCCGGGGCCAGCCGCCAAGGCCTGCTGGGCCGGCGGCACCGCGCAGATCTATCTCAACATCATGGATCGAGACCCGACAGGCGTCATCCCCGAGGAGGAGGTAGACGCCGTCACCGAGCGGATCGTCTCGGCCTTCGAGGGGATCACCGACCCGGATAATCCCGACGCCTCCGTCGTCGCCGAGGTCTTCCTGAAGGAGGAGCTAAGAGACGTCCAGGGCAGCGACTCGCTCCACCCGACCCGGAGCGGTGACATCGTCGTGGTCTTGAACCCACCGTACCAGTTCGACGCGGCGAAGCCGGGCGAGCTCATCGCACCGTCCGAGTTCTTCGGTCAGCATGGCTTTCTCCCGGATCTGGTGGACCTGGACAGCAACGTCAACATGCACGCCACGTTCATTGCCGCGGGTCCCGGCATCGTGGACGCGGAGCAGCCGATCGCCGACATGCGTGCCATCGACATCGCGCCGACGGTGTCATTCTTGCTCGATATCCCCGGTCCGCAAGACGCGCGCGGGCAGATTCGCTACGACCTGCTGGAAGGCGGGGAGAACCTGCGCGAGGTCACGATCCTCAACGTGAGCGACTATCACGGCCAGATCGTGCCGCTCTTCCTCTCGGCCGACGATCTGGACGACGAAGGGGCGGAGAACCCCAGCTTCGGGGCCGGCGGCGCGGCCTACCTCAAGCCCTGGTTCGACCTCTACCGGGCGGCGGCGCCGGGCACGGTCATCACCATCGCCGGCGGCGACTCGATCGGGGCGACGCCGCCGATCTCCGCGTACTTCGGCGATGAGCCAACCATCGAGCTGATGAACGCGATGGGATTCGATGCCGATGCGCTCGGCAACCACAACTTCGACGTCAGCGCCGAGTACCAGACCGAGACCATCGCGGCGCTGGCGGAGTTCCCCTACCTCTCGGTCAACGTGCTCGACGACGAGGGCAACACCGCCGGTGACGACAAGACGTTGGTCATCGAGGTCGACGGCATCCAGCTCGGCCTGATCGGCTTCAGCAATCCGGACATCCCGGACCTGACCCGGCCGGGCGCGCTCGGCCCGTATCACGTCGAGGACCCCTTGCCGCTGGTCAACGAGGCGGCCGCCGAGCTTCGGGCCGAAGGGGTCGAGGCGATCGTCGCATTCGGGCACTTGGGGGCCACGGATGCCGGCGGTCCAGCACCGTCTGGCCGGCTGATCGACCTGGCCGATGGGGTCGAGGGGGTTGATGCGGTGGTCGGCGACCACACCGACTTCTCCCTGATTGATCTCCGTCCGAACGGCGTGCTCGTCACCGAGAACCGGAGCAAGGGGGCGGAGTTTACCCGGCTGCGGCTGGTGATCGACGTCGACACGGGCGAGGTGGTCTACAAGACCGCCGACCAGCATGTCCCCTGGAACATCGGCGTCACGCCGGACGCGGGCATCCAATCGCGATTGGACGAGCTGAACGAGGAGCTGCAGCCGATCCTCGGCACGGTCATCGGCACGTCCAGCACGGCGATCCCACGCGCCGATAGCTGCGGCATGGAGACCGGCCGCACCTGCGAGAGCCTGGCCGGCAATGTCGTCGCCGACGCGATTCGCGCCACCTACGAGGAGGCCGACTTCGTCATCACCAACTCGGGCGGGCTGCGCGCCGATCTCACCTGCCCGGCGGAGGACAGCGCGGACGACTTCTGCCCGGCCGACGCCCCGGCGAACGCGATCACCCGGGGCACGGTGCTCGGGGTGCTGCCGTTCGGCAACGTGGTGGCGACGGCGGAGATTAGCGGTGCGGAGCTGAAGACCTACCTCGAGCATAGCGTCGAGGCGATGCCGGAGCCGGCCGGCTCCTTCGCCCAGGTCTCGGGGCTCTGCTTTACCTACGACATAAGCTCTGAACCGGGGAACCGGGTCAAAAGCGTCGTGCGGCAGGCGGAGGACGGCAGTTGCACCGGTGAGGCCGTTGATCTCAGCGAGTCCGCGACGTACACCATCGCCACCAACGACTTCATGGCCGCCGGTGGCGACGGCTATCCGGACATCTCGGCCCGTGCCACCACCCGCGAGGTGATGGCCAACGTCGTGGCCGATTACATTGAGGACCAAGGCGCCATCGACCCGGCGATCCAAGGCCGGATCGTCTGTGAAGGCGACGGCTGCCCGGAAACGACGTAAGCGACGCGTCGGGCGAGATCGGACGAAGGCCGAGAGCGGCTTGGCTCCGCTGCCCCGTCGCGTGATGAGCACGGACCGAGTAGGGCCAAGGCTATACGACCGTCCGCGGCACGCGGGTTGCGCAACACCGGGCGGATCTCTATCGGTACCATTATCGGGGATCCGCGGTGGCGGCGAAGAGCCATGTCAGGTGTCTCAGAACCGGAGGCAAAGCGGCGTGAACGACAAGCAACTCAGAGGCATCCCGGTGATCAGCGTCGCCGACGCGGACCAGCTCGGCACGGTCGAGCGGGCATTTTTGGACCCGGAAGCACGACGGATCGTCGGGTTCTCATTCCACCAATCGGGCGGCTTCTTACAGCCGGAGTCCGCCCCGCTGCTGGACACGTCGGATATCCAGTCCTTCGGCCCCGATGTCCTCACGATTGCGAACCCCGCCATGATTCGCGGCAAGGATACCGCCGCGCGCTACGCGGAGCTCATTGACGTTGAACGGCTCCACGGCCGTCAGGTGTTCACAGAGGACGGTCAAGACGTTGGGAAAATCGACAGCGTTGAATTCGACGAGCGTAGCTACCGACTGACCGGCTTCGAGATCGGGACGGGGTTCTTTGAGAATCCACGACCGGTCCTCGTGGATGACATCGTCACCATTGGTCCCGAGATCATCGTCGTGAAGAACAACGTGGTCGAACATCAAGCCACCAAGCTTCCGGATGCACCGACGGCTCCGCTCAACGCTCGCGCCGACCACGAGACATCGGGCGCATTCGAGGAGCAGATCATCGAAATCCCGATCGGTGGCGAAGTTTTGAACGTGGTGCGATCAGTCGACGAGATCGAAGAGGTCGCGATCATCAAAGAGGCGGTCGAGCGAGAAGAGACGATCACCGAGACCGTCCAGCACGAAGAGGTGCATTTCGAGGCGAGTATGGATGATGACGCGGCCGCTGAGCAGCAGCGGGAGAAGGGGAAACGGCGGCCATAGGGCGTAGGCAGGTTGCCCAGCGGCCGTATGATCACCTTTTTTCAATATCAATTCGCGTCCACGAAGAGCAAGCGCAGGACCATCGCCGCACCAATGAGATCGGCGATGGCCAGCGGACGCTCCGGAGCCGCCCGATGACGGTCTCGACGATCTGGCGATGGAGCGCGAACCAGCCCCGCCCGGCCGCCGGGGCGGTCAGGGCGGTGCAGCGTGGCTGTCCCATGTCCCCGCCCACCCGGGTGCTCCAGCCGACGCTCGCTGTTCGCGTTCGGGGGTGGTTCCTGAGTGGCGCAGAATATATCGGCGGACACACGTCTCGGGGTGCATCATGGACAGGGCTCCTCGCGAGAGAGATGGATAACGTACCCCTACCCAACGGCCCCGTGACCTTCCGGACCATGCACACCAAGCGTTGGAAGCACCGCGCGACGGCCAAACT
>DASYWB010000457.1:0-9345 GCA_035936495.1 Thermomicrobiales bacterium | reverse complement strand
GCGGTCGAGGCGTGGGCGTGGGACGAAGTCAGCGCGATTCTGCGAAACCCGGGGATTATTGCGGCCGAGGTCGAGCGCCAGCGTGAGGCTGGACCCGACGCCTCGTTGCTATCTGACCGGGACACCGCCGCGCGGATGCAAGCGAAGGTCGAGAAGCAACGGGACCGCCTGGTACGCCGCTACGCCGATGCCGAAGATGACGGCTTCCCGTGGGAACTCCTGGAACGCGAGGTCGCCCGGCTGGAAGGTGAACGCCGGGCACTGGTGGCGACGGTCGCCAATATAGACGCCCGGTTGCAACAGCGTGAGGCGGCCACCGTCCAGCTTGACGCGCTCCACGAGTACTGTGCCGCCGTGGCCGTCAATCTCGACCACGCCGACTTCACGATCAAGCGAAACGCGATTGAGGCGCTGGTTGAACGGATCGATGCGAACGGGCGCGAGTGGGAGATGGTCGGCTCGATACCCATTGGCTCGCAGACAGGCGTTTCGTCTACGACATCAAGACATTATGGCCGCCGGCGGCCGCCACCTCGAGTCCCCGCTTGACGTGCTCCTGGCCCCGGATCTCGCTGAAGTCGGTCCCGGTGAGGACCATGGGAGCCTCCACGGCGTCCTCCGCCCTGGTGGGAAGGATCGGCACCTCACCGCTGACGTGATTGACGAGGTCGGCGAGCGTCCGCACCCCGTAGATCTCGACATCCCCGACGAGCGCGGCTTCCCCCGCGTCGGCATGCGGCACGAACGCCCGCCGCATCCCTTTCTCGGCCGCGAGGCTCACCATCGAGATGATGCCGGGCGTGTGTCGGAGCACCCCATCCAACGACAGCTCCCCGACGATCAGCGCGTCTTCGATCCCGGCCGGAGCCTGCTTAGACGCCATCAGAATCCCTAGGGCAATCGGGAGGTCATACGTGGGGCCGGCTTTCTTCAAGTCGGCGGGAGCGAGGTTAACCGTCACGCGCCCATATGGGAACTTGCCGCCGCTATTGCGGATTGCCGCGCGCACGCGCTCTTTGCTCTCTTGGACCGCGGTGTCGGGCAGCCCGACCACGACCATCCCCGGTGACCCATTCCCGACGTCAACCTCGACCTCGACCAGCACGCCGTCGAGCCCGATCACGGCACAGCTGTAAACCGTTGCCAGCAATGCCCTTCTCCCCTCATCACCTAGACACTCGAGACCGCGTCGAACTGACGATCATTATCACCGCTTAGTCAATAATTGTCTGCATCCGGAACGAGCAAACGTCGCCGCTCGCTTGTGAAGCCCTTCACACCCGTGGTACACATCGAGCACGGTAGACGAACCTCACCTCGACGCCGCTGGAGTCCAAGAAGCGTCTCATGACCAATCTCGATGTTCTCGGCGAGGGCAGCCTCAAGCTCGCGATCCAGCGCTCCGGCAGATTGACCGATGCAACCCTGGGGCTGCTCCGCTCCATCGGCCTGGATTTCGAGAGCTACGGGCAAAAGCTCGTCTCCCACTGCCGCAACTTCCCGCTTTCGATCCTCTATGGGCGTGACGATGACATCCCCGAGCTCGTCGGGATGGGCACGGTCGATCTCGGCATCGTCGGCCGCAATCTCGTCCACGAGGAAGGCTTGGCGTTAGAGGAGCTCCTACCGCTCGGGTTCGGCTACTGCTCGCTCATCGTCGCGGTCTTGCGCGACTCCCCCTTTCGAGACGTTGCCGATCTCTCGCATGTGAAAGTAGCGACCTCCTACCCTCGCTCGACCAAACGATTCTTCGCGGCACAGGGTGCCTCGCCGGAGATCATCACCATCAGCGGCTCCGTCGAGGTTGCCCCCACCATTGGCCTCGCCGACGCCATCGTCGACCTCACCGCGACCGGCTCGTCCCTGCTTCTCAACGATCTCCGGCCAATCGCGACGATTCTCGAATCGGAGGCGGTCCTCGTCGCCAACCCCGACGGCTACGCCGATCCGTGCAAGCGAGAGCATATCGAGCGCCTGCTCCTCCGGGTCCGGGCGGTGAACGCAGCGCGGCGGTATAAGTACGTGATGATGAACGCGCCGGTGGAAGCACTCCCCGCGATCCGGAGCGTTGTCCCCGGGCTCAAAGCGCCAACGGTCATCCCGTTGGACAAACCGGGCTGGGTCGCCGTCCATACCGCCCTCTTGGAAGAAGACTTCTGGGACTCGGTCGAACGCCTCCGCGAGGCGGGAGCGAGCGAGATTCTGGTCTCGTCACTCGAGAAGTTGCTGCTCTGAGCCATCACGTGCCGGGAGCTCGGTTTTCCCCTGAGGAGCCAAACAGGCTATGCTTCCATGCGTCGACCACAAGCCTTTGGAGGTCTCCGTGAACGCCCTCGCCATGACGCCCTCACTGGAATCCCTCGTGCGGCCCGCCGTGCGTGAGATGCCCACCTATGTCCCGGCCAAGATCGAGGACGGTGCCGCCGGGCGTTCGATCAAGCTCGACATGAATGAGTCTCCCTATGGGCCGTCACCGAAGACCCAGGCCGCGCTTGCATCGTTCGAAGCCACCAACCGTTATCCCGACTTCGCGGCCGCCGAACTGCGCCAGGCACTTGCTCATTACGTCAACGCACCTGTTGCACAGGTCGGCGCCGGAGCCGGGTTGGATGACGTTCTCAACAACCTCATGGTGCTGCTCATCGATCCGGGCGATGAGGTGGTGGTCTCCGAACCGACCTTCGGCGTCTACCGCGGGCTGGTCGGGCTTCGAGGCGGCACGGTGATCAATGCTCCAATCAGCGCGGCGCCCGACTTCGTGCTGGACCCGGGTGCTGTCTTGGCCTCCGTGACCGAGCGGACGAAGCTGGTCATCATCTGCAATCCCAATAATCCGACCGGCAACCTCTTCGATCCCGCGGCGATCGAGCACGTCGTCGGTAACGCTCCCTGCTTGGTCGCGATTGATGAGGCCTACGCCGAGTTCGTGGGCACGACGTCGCTCCCCCTCATGGACCGCTACCCCAACGTCTGCGTTCTCCGGACGATGAGCAAATTCGCCGGGCTTGCCGGCATGCGGGTGGGCTATGGTGTCTTCCCCGAGTCGCTGATGCCCCACCTCTGGCGCGTGACCCCCGCCTTCTGCAATGTCTCTGCCGCCTCGACAGCCGCCGCGGTGGCGTCCCTCGATGACCTAACCTACCTGCGAGGCGTGATCGACAAGATCGTCGCTGATCGGGATGCGCTGGCACGGCAACTTCGGTCGTTGCCGGGGGTGGAGCCCTTCCCTTCCGCGACCAACTTCCTGCTCGTCCGCCTCCCGGTGGCCAATGCCAAGGGAGTCGTTTCGGCGCTCGCCACGCGCGGCGTCCACGTCCGGTACTTCGGGAATCCGGAGCACGGCATCATGGACTGTCTGCGCGTCAGTATCGGCAGACCGGACGAGAACCGGATCTTCTTGGATGAGCTCTCCGACGTGCTCGCGGCTGAGGCTCCAACGTCATGAGCGATACCAATCTTCTCATCCGGCGCGGCATCGTCGAGCGCAAGACCAACGAGACGGAGATCACCCTATCGCTGGAGCTCGATGGTCACGGACATTCCGACTGCCAAACGGGCGTCCTCTTCCTCGATCACCTGTTGGACGCCCTAGCCCGCCACGGACACCTCGACCTCACCGTCCGCTGCGCCGGCGATGCCGGCATGGACGCCCATCATACGGTCGAGGACGTCGGTATCTCCCTCGGGCAAGCGCTTCGCCAAGCGACCGGCGACCGCGCCGGCATCGCCCGCTATGGTCATGCCTATGCGCCGCTGGATGAAGCGCTCGCCCGGGTCGTGATCGACTGCTCCGGCCGGCCATTCCTCCACTTTGCGGCGGAAATGCCTGAGCCATCCATCGGGATCGGCTTCGCGGCCAGCCTGGTGGAAGAGTTCTGGCGGGCAGTCGCGGTCCACGCCGGATTGACCATGCACGTCGATCTCCTCCGCGCCCGAAATGCCCATCACGCGGCCGAAGCGATTTTCAAGGCCGGCGCGCTTGCACTTCATGACGCCACTCGCCTCACCGGCGACCCGGATCGCGTGCCCTCGACGAAAGGGCTGCTGGCGTGATCACCATCGTTGACTACGGCGCGGGCAACCTCCGCTCGATCCGACGCGCGCTGGAATCCGCGGGAGCCGAGGTCGCGGTCTCCGTCGATCCGCGCGACGTTGCCGGGGCCGATGCGGTCGTCCTGCCGGGGGTCGGTGCGGCCGGGCACGCGATGGACCGGCTCCATCACTTAGGAATGACGGAGCCACTGCTCGACGCGGCGAGAACGGGTAAGCCGCTCCTCGGTATCTGTCTCGGCATGCAGCTGCTCTTTGGACACCAAGATGAAGGCGGCGTCCAGGGCCTCGGTCTCTTGCCTGGTCGCATCAAACCCCTCGGCGGTCCGGTCAAGATTCCACATATGGGATGGAACCTGTCGCGGACCAAGCGGAGCGGACCGCTCGGAGAGCAGGGCGAGGAACGCTACTATTACTTCGTCCACTCATTCGTCGCCGAAGCGGATGACCCCTCTCACGTCGTCGCCGAAGCTGAATATGGCCAGTGTTTTCCCAGCATTGTTGTCGACGACAACGTTTGGGGGACACAGTTCCATCCCGAGAAGAGCGGCCAGGACGGCCTGGACCTCATCACCGCATTCGTGGGACTCGTCCGCACTTCCACCTCCGCCGATCGGGCGGTGACCCCTTGATCATCTATCCCGCCATCGATATCCGAGGTGGACGCTGCGTCCGCCTCGTTGAGGGTGATTTCGATCGCGAGACCACCTTCGATGCCGACCCCGTCGATGCCGCGGGACGCTGGGTGGATGCCGGAGCGACATGGCTCCACGTTGTCGATCTCGACGGCGCCCGCGAAGGTCAACCCGTAAATCTCGAGACCCTCCGCCGCCTACGCTCGAACTCTGATGTCCCTATCCAATACGGTGGAGGTGTTCGCGACAACGCGCATCTCGATACGGTCTTTGCGATCGGCGTCGACCGCGTGGTCCTCGGCACCGCCGCAATTCACGAGACGGGTTTCGTGGAGGACGCAACAACACGTTGGGGTGACCGCATCGCGGCTGGACTGGACGCGCGCGACGGCCTCCTCGCCGCCCATGGCTGGCTCGACCAAACCTCCGTCTCTGCCTATACCCGGGCCGTCGAGCTCCAGAGAGCCGGCGTCCGGCATATCGTCTTTACAGACATCCGCCGCGACGGTACACTCCAGGGACCGAACCTCGCGGCACTCAAAGAGATGAATGCCGTCTTCTCACGAGACCAATCATCCCCGACAGACCTCATCGCTTCCGGCGGCATCGGGTCGCTAGCGGACGTCATCGCCGTGAGAGCGGTTGGCGTCGCTGGTGTGATCATTGGACGGGCGCTCTACGACGGGCGCGTCGCTCTCCGCGAGACGATAGACGCCGCTCGAGACACCATCGAGATAGCCCCATGACCGCTCTCGCCCCCTCCTTCACGACCACGCTGACTCGCCGCGTCATCCCTTGCCTAGACGTAACCGATGGCCGGGTCGTCAAAGGCGTTTCCTTCGTCAATCTGCGTGATGCGGGAGATCCGGTCGAGTTGGCGCGTCTCTATAACGCCGAGGGTGCCGACGAGCTCGTCTTTCTCGACATCACCGCATCGTCAGACAGCCGGAGGACCATGATCGACGTGGTCCAACGGACCGCGGACGAGGTCTTCATCCCGCTCACGGTCGGCGGCGGTGTCAGGACGGTGGATGACATGCGCCTCCTCCTGGGCAACGGCGCCGACAAGGTCTCCCTGAACACCGCCGCCATCCGAGAACCAGACCTGATTGCCCGCGGTGCCGAGATCTTCGGCCGGCAGTGCATGGTGGTAGCTATCGACGCACGCCGCCGCCCGGATGGCGAGGGCTGGGAGGTCTTCACTCACGGTGGCCGTCGCCCCACCGGCCTCGACGCGGTCGAATGGGCCGTCGAGGCCGTCGCTAATGGCGCCGGCGAGATCTTGCTGACGAGCATGGATCGGGACGGCACGCGCGCGGGCTACGACCTACCCCTGCTCGAGGCCATCGGTGGTGCCGTATCGGTCCCGGTCATCGCCTCCGGCGGAGCGGGAACGCTCGATCACCTCGTCGAGGGGCTTGCACCCGGCCGGGCCGATGCCGTCCTAGCCGCGAGTATCTTCCATTTCGGCGAGTATCGTGTCGCCGACGCCAAGCGCCACCTCGCCGCCCACGGCATCCCGGTACGTCCATGACCCAAAGCGACCGCATGCCTTTACCACTTCGCTTCGACGCCGACGGCCTCGTCCCCGTTGTCATTCAAGACGCTGGCCGCGGCGATGTGCTGATGGTCGGATTCATGAACGACGAGGCCTTGGCCGCGACTCGTGCCACTGGTCGCGTCCATTTCTGGTCCAGAAGCCGGAATCGGCTCTGGCGCAAAGGTGAGACATCCGGCCATGAGCAGGCCGTCGATCAGATCTCGGTCAACTGCGAGCAAAATAGCTTACTGATCAAGGTTCACCAGACCGGCGCCGTCTGTCACGATGGCTACTCGACGTGTTACTACCGCCGTCTGGAATCCGACAATCGGCTGACCATCACCCACGAGCGCGCGTTTGATCCGGTGGTGGTCTATCAGGGGGAAGCGCAGGCTGACCTCGCTCAACTTACGCGCGACCTGATGGCGACCTACGCGCTCCTCCGCGATCACGACCTCAGCGCCGCATCGGCCACCTCTCGCTCCCTACGAGCGGCCGAGGACACTGTGACGCCGCGCATCGCCGACGAGCTTAGTGAGCTCGTCGGCGTGCTGAACGGCACGCATTGCCATGGCGATATCGTCGAGGATGTGCGCCTCGAAGCGACGCAGGTCCTCTACTGGGTGCTGCTCGCGACGTTGCGTACCGGCAACGACTGGACCACCCTCCGCCCAGATCGCGCTTTGACCACCCCCGACTCCGCCCTTCAGCGGGGCACGGTGGCGGAGCTGCTCCAAGCCGATGCCGAATCCTGGAGAACGGCCACCTTCACCGGCGCCGAGCTGGCCGCGCGCTGCCATGCGACTCTGGCCCTCGTGGCTCAAGCCTGTGTCGCGGTTGCCATCGAGCCGCGGGAGATCGTCGCGGCCGACCTGCGGGACCTGTCGTCAAGACCGTATCTGGCGACACTCCTCGACCGTCGCTCAGCGGCAGCTGTCGAGGCGCTACCGAACAAGGCTGAGGATGCCCACCAGCATACGACTGATCTGGGTCGAGATCGGGGAGAAGCCATATGGCGATGATGGGCGACCTGGCGGACGCCTCGCTCGCTGATTTGCTCTTTCTTCTCAGCACGCGCCGGCGAACTGGTCATCTCATTGTTCAAGCTCGGGGCGACGAGGTGCAGCTTCACCTGACCGACGGTCGCGTCATGCTCGTGAGGTCGTCGAACTCCAGCCTCCGCCTGGGTCGCACGTTGTTGCGCCTTGGCTTCATCACCCATGAACGCTTGCGAGAGGCCCTGCGGGAGCAAGAGAACGTCGCGGTGCGTCGTAGCCTGGGATCGATCCTCACGGCTCATGGCTGGCTCTCGCCCGACGAGCTTGGTTATTGCGTCGAGGACCAGGCCATCGCGATCGTCGCCTGGATCGTCGGCTGGGAGCGTGGTTCTTTCATCTTCACGCGGACCGAGGACTCACGCCCACCCTACCCGCTCGACCTACCGGCAGATCTGCTTCTGATCGAAGCGACGCGCCGTTGGGATGAGATAGAGAGGTTGAGGACGTTCCTTCCACCGCTCGATCACCGGCTCATCCCCGGTCCCCACCTGGGCCTATTTGCTGAGACCCTGGGACCGGCCGAAGCGGCGCTCGTGAAGGTCGTCGAGCGTACCGATGGCACGGTCGACTCGGTGATTGACGGGTTGATGACGATCGACGAGCTCGCCGCCTGGCGCACGATCATCAGCCTGCGAGAACGGGGCGTCCTTGCCTCCGTCCCAGCTCCCTCGTGAGCGCGGCGCAAGAGCGATCGGCCTCAACATGGTGCCGCGCAAGTCGTCGCTGTCCCGGCCATGCGAAGCTCCGCCGTGGGCGGATGGTTCATCCAGCTTCAATCACCGTCGCGGTGTTGGCCACGAAAACGCGCGGAAACACCGAACGTCGTGGCGCCCGACGGGGTCAGCTTTCAATATCGGAGATGGTGCCGGGCGGTGGTATCATCGGCGAATGGAACGCTCGGACTCCACCATCGCCCACACGTCGGGAACGAGTCAAGAGCGGCTCTGGGCACCCTGGCGAATGCGTTACGTCGGCAAGCGGGAATCGCCGCCCGGCTGCATCTTCTGCTCCCGGCCGGCGTCCGGGGGGCCCGACGCCGCGCATCTGATCCTTCATCGCGGCGAGCATTCGTTCGTCATCATGAATCTCTATCCCTATAACACCGGCCATGTGATGATCGTGCCCAATGCCCATGTGCCGGATCTCGATAGCCTTGATGACACCGCCTTGACGGAAATGGCCCTGACATTGCCCAGAATCACCCGCACCCTCCAGCGCGTCCTCGATTGTCAAGGCTTCAACATTGGGCTCAACATCGGCGCGATCGCGGGGGCGGGTGTTGCCGATCACCTGCACCAGCACGTCGTCCCGCGCTGGCACGGCGATGTCAATTTCATGCCGGTAGTTGGCCAGACGATGGTCATGCCGGAGTTGGTCCCCGTGACCTACGCGAAAGTGCGCGCGGAACTCGCACGCGAGTACGCGACTGAACCGCTCTCCGTCCCAGTCATCCTGAGGTCGTCAGCGGGAAACTCGATCTTGGTGCACGTGGAGGGAAAGGGCTGGCGCCTACCCAGCATCGAGCCGCGAGCGGGCGAGCCGATCTGGCGCACCGCCACCAATGCCATTGACCGCGGCCAAGGACGGATCGAGTTGGAAAGCATCGCGGTCCTGACATCGGCATCACAAGACCGACCACTGGCGCTCATCTTCCGAGCCATGAATGACGACAATGCTGGCTCCGGCGCCTTCATGCCCCTAGACGAAGCACGTGCGCGACTTCCCGAGGCCGAGCGCGCATTCTTAGCGGAAGCATTCCGCTAGTCCCCCACTTGCGCTGTTGTTCCGCTCGGGCCGCAGGAGCTAGGCGGACCGCGCCTGGGTCCAAACCACTGTCTACGAACGTTGCACCCTCGATGCTAGCTCTTCCAACGGCCGCCAACAGACGCCACTAGCTTGGCGGCGGTGGCCCGACTCCACGTTGCGCCTATGCTAGACTCGTCGCATTCCCTACCTCGGGGGCGGATGGGGCCCGGTGGCCTCCCCGGTCTTCAAAACCGTGTGGGCGTCGGTGATCCCGGCGCCGGTGGGTTCGACTCCCATGCGCCCTCGCCACTCAAAA
>DASYWB010000456.1:0-6299 GCA_035936495.1 Thermomicrobiales bacterium | reverse complement strand
TCCGGATAGACGCGGCTCCAGGCGTCACCATCCTGCACCGAATCGGCCAGGACAATCCCATTCCGGTCAAACACGCGGCCCCGACGCACGGTCAAACCATCGTTGAGCAGCCGGCCGTTGGAGAGCGTCTCGCCGTTCGGCGCTTGCGCGATACGGTGTGCGACCGAGTGGCTCTGAATAACCTGAATCCTGACGAGCTGGGCGGTGAGCAAGAAGAACACAGTCGTCAGGATCATCGTTGTCCGGATCACTGACCGATTGAAACGTGGCACTTCCCGCGGGATGGGGATCCACGCGGCGAGAATCAGGAACGCCCAGGCGGCGCCGAGCAGGCCGAGCCAGCGCGCGTCGGTAATCTCGCTGCCGGACGCGAGACCGATGACAACGAGAATCATGGCCCCGGCGAACGCGATCAGCCTGACCCCGCGATTCATGAGACCACCGACCCGCTCGCTGACGGTTGCCGGCTATCTGATAGGTGCAAGAGCAGTCCCACGATGATGAAATTCGTCAGGAGCGAGCTCCCTCCATATGAGATAAAGGGGAGCGTGATGCCGGTGAGCGGGATCAATCGGACCACTCCGCCGACGATGATCAATGTTTGCAGAGCCAGTATCGTCGTCAAGCCGACCGCGATCAGGCGTGCGTAGCCGTCAGTGATGGTCAAGGCGATGAGGTATCCGCGCGTCACCAGGACGAAGGTTAGTGCCAGCACCCCGAGCGTCCCGAGCAACCCGAGCTCCTCGCCAATGGCAGAGAAGACGTAATCCGTGGCGACGACCGGGATCCGCCACGGTTGTCCCATGCCCAGCCCCTGGCCGAAAATCCCACCGGTCGCGAGCGCGTAGTCGGACTGGACCTGCTGCAGACCGGATTCCAAGGGATCCTGCCAGGGATTGAGCCAGTTCTGCACGCGGATACCGATCCGCCCAAACGCCCCATACGCGTACCAACAGGCTGCGGCGAACGAGATCAGCGCCGTGGTGACATACAGTAGCCGACCAGACGCGACATAAAGCATGACCACGAAGATGCCGAAGAAGAGAAGCGCGGTGCCAAGGTCGTTCTGTAAGACGAGGATGAGCAGACAGGCGGCCCACATGACGACCATCGGCAGCAAGTAGGGAATTGGAGGCAGCGCTATCCGCCCCATCCGCCAACTGGAACCGAGCAGATCGCGTTTGTCCTCCAGGTAGGCCGCGAGAAAAATGACCATGCTGACCTTGGCGATCTCCGAAGGCTGCGCCTGAAACGGCCCAATCGAGATCCACAGCTTGGCGCCATAGATCTCCGTGCCGAAGACGACCGTGGCCGCCAGCAGCGCTAAGCTGAGAACGAGTGCGGTGTACTTGTAGCGACGCAGGAGGTGAAGATGCCGGAAGAAGACGACCGTGGCCCACATCAGCGCCAGCCCGATCGAGAGGTAGATGAGCTGCCGCTGAGCCAACCCAGTGTACCCGCTGTCCAACGCGGTGAGGTCAGGCTGGAGGCGCTGAATCATGAGGAGCCCAAGCCCCGCCAGCGTCATGGTGATCGGCAAGAGCGTCTCGTCGCCCCGAAAGCCGAGCAGGCCAAAGCTCAAGCTGATCCCGAACATCGCTCCGACATAGACGAGGCTGATCGAGATATCCGACCACGACCATACGGAGTCGCCGCGAGGCGCTAGGAAAACCGTCAGCAACCCGACGATCATCAGGAGTGATGGGGCAACCAGGAGCTGCAGCTCGGTCAGCCGGAGAGTCGGGCGCCGTCTCACGAAGCTGGGCCTTCCGGAAGATAGCGGCCGACAAGAATGCCGAGGCGGTCGCGTGTTTGCCGCGCTATCATTGTCACATCGGTCGTAATCGCCCCAGCTAGCGCTTCATGACAGACACATGGGCCTCCCGCCAGCCCGTCCTCAGCCAGGGAGCGGATGACCTGGCGTCCGGCCTCGACATTCTGGCGCAAGGTCCGCATGACGACCTCGACGCTCACGATCTCCCCCGATTCATGCCAGACATCATAATCCGTGACCATCGCCAACGTCGCATAGCACAGCTCCGCCTCTCTAGCCAGCCTCGTCTCCGGCATGGCGGTCATGCCCACGACTGAAGCGCCCCATGACCGGTGCAACGCGGATTCCGCCTTGGTCGAGAATTGAGGACCTTCAATGCAGACGTACGTGCCGCCTCGATGGATCGTTTGGCCGGTTGTCTCCGCGGCAGAGATCACCGCACTCCGGAATTCCGCGCAGTAGGGCTCTGCGATGCCGACATGGGCCACGATGCCATGATCGAAGAACGTGCGCGGTCGGTGGGTCGTCCGGTCGATCACTTGATCCGGGACCACCAAATGGTGCGGCTCGATCTCCGGCTTGAGGCTGCCGACGGCGCTCACGCTCAGGAGATGCGTGACGCCGATCTCCTTCAGCGCGTAGATATTAGCGCGATACGGCAGGTCCGTTGGGCTCCAGCGATGACCGATCCCATGACGCGGCAGAAAAACCAAATCCTGATCGGCGAGTCGCCCAAGCACGAGCGGGGCGCTCGGCTCCCCAAACGGCGTTGTCACCATCACGGTTCGCCGCTCTTGGAGGCCCGGCAGATCGTAGAGCCCAGTTCCCCCGATGATACCTAGCACCCGCCCTCCACCTTTCCTCAACCACCACTCGCCGGTGGTGACTGGGTCTAACGATCATGACAGTATCCACATCCGGTGGTATACTGGCTAGCCTAAAGGCAGCTTACCGTTTGGTCCACGTCAGGGCCGACGGCACGAGGAGGCCCCGCCGCGATGGCGTTGCAGACGGTTCAAAAAGAAGACATTATTTCTGATTTTCAGGTCCACGAGTCGGACACTGGCTCACCCGAGGTCCAGATCGCGCTTCTTACGGAGCGGATCAATGGTCTGACGGGGCACCTCCGGGAGCACCGGCACGACCACCACTCCCGCCGCGGATTGCTCAAGCTCGTTGGCCGGCGGCGCCGGTTGCTTGCCTACCTTAGCGATAAGGACATCGAGCGATACCGGGCGACCGTCGAGCGTCTGGGCCTCCGTAAGTAGTTCAACGTGACGAATCGCCCGCGACGTTCAAGCTCGATCTCTGAGGCATGCTGGCGAGCCGGCCGTGGATCTATAGCGAAGTATCCGTCGAGCGGTTCGCCCAGGGCACGTAGCCCTGGGCGTTCTTCATGCCGGCGGCGAAAGGAGGATCGTTCAGTCTGACAATAATGGCTGGCCACCGTGGCGTGTCGCGGCGGTTTGGGGAATTGGAGCGTGGCGGGGCACCGCGCCGTCACGCTCCAGTCCCTCATCCGAGCGACCGGTGTCCGCCAGCGAGGAGTGCCGGTGGCGCGGTCACCGTTCGTAATAGACGCCGCGAGTCGGCGTCGCGAAGAGATGTTTCGGATGAGGAGTGTAGAACGTGATACCCCAAGAAGTTGCTGATCGAGTAAAAACCGTCTCCCTGGAGGTTGAGGGTCAGACGCTCTCCCTGGAGACAGGCTTGTTGGCCCAACAAGCCCACGGGGCGGTGATGGTCCGCTATGGCGACACGATGGTGCTCGGCGCCGTTGTCGGCGAGCGCGAACCGAAGGAAAACCTCGACTTCTTTCCGCTGACGATCGATTACGAGGAGAAGATGTACGCCGCCGGGAAGATCCCCGGTGGGTTCATCAAGCGGGAGGGCCGCCCGACCGAGCAGGCGATCCTTGCGGCCCGTCTGACCGACCGTCCGCTGCGTCCCCTCTTCCCGAAGGGATACAAGGCGGAAGTTCAGATCATCAACACTGTCATGTCGACCGATCAAGAGAACGACCCCGCCGTCCTCTCGATCATCGCCGCCTCCGCGGCGCTGGCGATCTCGCCGATTCCCTTCAACGGGCCGGTCGGCGCCGTGCGCGTCGGATTAATCGACGGCGATGTCGTGATTAACCCGCCGAATAGTGGGCTCGAAGACAGCGCGCTCAACGCGGTGCTCGCGGGCACCGCGAACGCCGTCATGATGGTCGAAGGCGAGGCCAATCAGATCGACGAGGAAACGCTCCTCTCGGCATTCAAGAAGGGCCACGAAGAGATTAAGCGAATCGTGGCGCTCCAAGAGGAGCTCGTCGCGCTGGCGGGCGTCGAGAAATGGTCCTTCACGCCACCGGAGGGAAACCCGGAGCTCGCTTCGCGGGTTCGGAGCCTTGCCGGTGACCGACTCCGAGATGTGGTGCGAAATCCCGATAAGGCTCTCCGCTCGGCTGGCACGAAGGATCTCCAGCGAGAGGTGGCCAAGGCGCTCTCGACCGCGCCCGATGGGCAAGACCCAGCGTACGACTCGAAAGAGGTCAACGCGGCTTTTGACGCCCTGGTCAAGGAGGAGGTGCGGGCAGGCATCCTCGAAGAACGCATCCGGCCCGACGGACGGGGCCCGGAAGAGATCCGTTCCATTTGGTCCATGGTCGGCTACCTCCCCCGCACACACGGGTCAGCCATCTTCACGCGCGGTCAAACACAGGCTCTGACGACGGTAACATTGGGGTCAACCGGCGAGGCACAGCGGATGGATTCGATTAGCCGGGAGGACCGCAAGCGCTACATCCATCATTACAACTTCCCTCCGTTCAGCGTGGGAGAGGTCCGGCGTCTCCGGGGCTCGAGCCGCCGGGACATCGGCCACGGGGCCCTGGCCGAGCGGGCGTTGATGGCGGTGATCCCCTCCGAGGAGGAGTTTCCGTATACCCTCCGGCTCGTCTCGGAGGTGGTCAGCTCCAACGGCTCCACGTCCATGGCCAGCGTCTGCGCGAGCACACTGGCGCTGATGGATGCGGGGGTGCCAATCAGCGCACCAGTCGCCGGCGTCGCGATGGGGCTAGTCACTGATAGCGAGAACGGTCGCTTCACGGTCCTCAGTGATATCCAGGGGATGGAAGACGCCCTTGGTGACATGGACTTCAAGGTAGCGGGAACCGCCAAGGGCATCACCGCCATTCAAATGGACATCAAGGTCCAAGGCATTAGCTGGGAGGTCATGGGCCAGGCGCTGCAACAAGCGCACGCCGGCCGTCAGCATATCCTCGGCAAGATGCTGGAGACCATCTCTGAGCACCGGGGTCAGCTGTCGGTCCATGCCCCACTCGTGAGGCGGATCAAGGTCAACCCAGAGAAGATTGGAGCGATCATCGGCCCCGGCGGCAAGATGATCCGCGCTCTTCAAGATGAGACCGGGACCAAGATCGACATCGAGGACGATGGGACGGTATCGATCTCTTCGGCGAACGCGGCGGGAGTCGAACAGGCGGTCACCAAGATCCAGGGTTTGACTCAAGAGTTCACCATTGAGCGGGGTGAGCGGTACACGGGGAAGGTCGTCAGCATCATGCCGTTCGGTGCCTTCGTCGAGCTGGTGCCCGGCAAGGACGGTCTGGTCCACATCTCGGAGATCTCGGAGAATCCGTCGGTCCGCGTGGAGCGTGTCGAGGATGTCCTGAACCTGGGCGATGAGATAACCGTGATGGTGATCGACGTCGCGCCGAACGGAAAGGTCAGCCTCTCGCGGCGGGCGGCGATCACCGGAGAGTTGCCACCGCCAAAGGGAGAGCGGCCTCCACGCCGAGAGGGTGGCGGGCCGCCGCGTGGCGAGGACCGCCCGAGGGGGGGAGGTCCTCCCCCGCGAGAACGTGAAGCTGCTTTCGGCCGGCCCGCCGATAGCCGCCCTCGGCCTCCGCTGCTGGGCGACCGACAGGACAGCTAAAGCCGGGTTCAGGCACCTGCTTGTGATGTAGCGCCAAGGCCCCTCTTCCAGACGGGGGAGGAGGGGCCGATACGGCACCCCCGGTGAAGGCTAACGGACCACAGGTGTGGGCACCGCTTACGGCGTGGTAGGAGGCCGGGAGGTCACGTGAAGGCTGGGCGCCTCGTGCGACGCGGCCGTGAACCAACCGGATACAATCCGGCATGCTGGCCCTTACCAAACCGTCTCTCGTACAGACACAGCTTATCGGGTGCAGCGCCTGGTCTTCCAACCATGAGCTCACTCCGAGCCGGCCTGCTCGGTGGCTTCCCGGGCGGCCCAGGTCCCGAGCTCGCTGAGCTGCTCCTGTCCGGTCGGTGTCAGGCCCCAGACAAAGAATCCGACGCACAGCAAGAGCAACAGGGCGATCACCGCCAGGCATCCCGTGAGCCACGGCGATCGCTTGCGCCGGGCCGGTTCTTCCGCCACCCTCGGCTCAACCGGCGTCACTTCCGATGGGGACATGCCCCACGCCGCTGTTCTCGGTGACACTTCGCCGGTGGCCACCTCGGCACGTCTCAGATCCATCCCGCAGCTGTAGCAA